>CAUHLX010000001.1 GCA_959606705.1 uncultured Bacillota bacterium
GGGAGTGGATCTCACCGTTCGCGACGCTCTGAACGGCGGCCTCTTGGATGGAGATGAGTATGGGGACCAGATTACTTCGGAGGGCAGCATCGTCACCCATTTGAAGGGAATCTACGGAGTCTATCGGGCATCCGCACAGGTGGATGACAGGGATACTGTTACGGTGCGGGCCAGGAGCCTGGTGAACACCGATCGAATCGAGACGCTGGAGGCCAAGGACGGAACGGTTCTGGCACGGGGCGTTCTCAATCAGACGGCGGGTGATCCATACGAAGGGTACTATGAGTTCTTCGATGTGCCGGTGAGCGCGGCGGCGGACAACTACTATATCCGTGTCATCAATGACGGTGTCCTGACAGGCGTGGCGGACGACGGGGACTTCGACGGGCGCTATAAGCTTCGCGCTGAGTTTGTCTCCGGGGATGCCGTACTCAAAAATCTGAGCTATGCTGCGGGTACGATGGGCGGCACGGACTATCTGGAACATCACGATGCGTTCCGAAGCCAGCTTACCGGGGCTTCCATCAAGGCGGCGGGGCAGATTGCCGGTACCAACCGCTACTATGCCATCGTGGACGACGGAAACGTGGGAGACGGAAGCACGTCCCCATCCGCCCTCACCGTGTATGTCTACGCGGAGGGACACGTGACATCCACCGTCTCGGTGAACGGCAAAATTGTGAACAAGGATCACCGGGTCAAGGATACCGACCCCGTAGGAGAGGGACAGACCCAGATTCAGCTGGCCCATGATTCATACTTTGACGTACAGAAGATTATTCTGGGGGCGGGTGAAAAATCCGTGACCGTGCCGGTGCGCATCACCGCACAAAACGACAGCGGACGAACCGATGCCTCCCTGACCATCTATCGCAAGAGCGCGGCCACGGAGATCCGGGAGCTCACCGTGACGCCGAAAAACGCCTCCAGCTCGGTGGCCGGAAAAGCATATCAGGTTCAGCAGCTGGACGAGCTGAACTATCGGGTTTACCTGCCCGGCGACGTGACGGAGGCAGATCTCTTTACCGCGCCTAACTTCCAGGCGGCCGAAATACGCTACGGAGCGGCCAGCCCCAATGCCAATCAGGATTACAGGGCGGTGACCGCAGGGGGAGTCAGCTATGAGAATTTGCTGCTCACCGGTCAGAATGGGAAAGATACGGTGACGATTCAGCTGCGCGCCAACGAGATGGAGGGGCTGGAATACGCTCTGGAAATCGTGCGCATCCCGGTGGATGAGGATCCCTGGATCGATGTGGACGGTACCCGTTTGATCAAACAGCCGGCCAGCGGTTTGGACGGTATGTATGAATATGGCGCGGCAGAAGGACAGACGGAGATTGAAATCACCGCCATAACGGCAAAATATCAGGCCAGCGTGCGGATTGCATCCGGCGCGGCGGTGCTGGTGCGCGACACCAGAAAGTTGGCGCTGGAATTTGACGAGCACGGCGTCATGGAGATTCCGCTGGCGGTTCACGCCGCGGACCGTACCTACGATTACCTTCTGCGTGTGGTGTCGGAGGACGCGGACGCCAGCCTGAAGTCGGTGACGGTAGAGACCATCTCCGGGAGTGCGATTTCCCAAATCCTTCCCGCTCAGTACGACCCGGCGACGGGAATGTACACCGTCAAAGTGGACTCCGACACCGGCTGGATTCGCGTGGTCGGGGAGGCCAATCAACCCAAGGCCTCGGTGGCAGTGGACTTCACCAGCGGAGGGGCCATATCGAAGACCCCTTCCCAGAGGAGTGGCTTCCTGGAGACAAACTATACGTCGGATTCCGCCATCTATTACGTGGCGGTGACACCGAAGGGAGAGACCTTCCGACAGAGGGTCTACCCGGTTCGGGTGGAACGTCTTTCCGGCTCCGTGGATGTAAATGTGAGCTTCGGAAATTACGCTTTAACTTTGACAGGCGGCGGAGTCTACGACTTTACGCTGCCCAAATCACCGGATGGGAGAGACTACTCTAAGGCGGATCTGAAGGTGACGGCCGCGGACGGCAGGACTCTGGTCACGCTGTCCCCCAATAGTCCCTTTGTCATCGCACAGGGAGCCACCTCATCGGCCATTGAGAGGGGAGTCTCCGCCACGGAGCCCGCTCCCACGGTGCGCTACATTCACGTGAAGGCGGAAAGCGGACAGGAAGCTACCTATAAAGTGATCTTAAGCAAGCTGGGGACGGATACGACTCTGGCCAGCGGTGGAGCGGTGCGGGTGAAAACAAGCACGGAGTGGAAGACGGCTGACTACGATGTGGCCACCTCCACCTTTACGGTGCGGCTGCCCTACGATGCCATGGGGGCGTCGGCAGCCGTTTCTCCCAAGGATGAGAATGCCATGGTGGCAATGGGCAGCTCCGGCTTCCTGGCGCCGGTGGGAACCGGCGGAGCCCTGTGGGTCACATTCTCAGGAATCACCCTGCCTCAGCCCTCCGCCACCACCGCAAAGGCGGATCTCACCATACAGGTACAGCGTCCGGACGGAATCAACCCGGTGAAGCAGTACAAACTGGTGATCTGGTATGAATCCACGGACACGGGACTGCGGAGCCTGGACGAGACCACCAGCTATGCCGGTCTGATCGTGGCAGGCAGCGGCAGCTACGACTATTATCTGGGAGTGAACGACACGGCCGGGGAGCATCCGCTGAAGCTGTCGGCGGTTGCAAGCGATCCCCAGGCTTCGGTTCAGATCGACTGCGGTGAAGGCTTCGGACATGAGCCGGCAGGAATGCCGGGGACTGTTACCACAGCCGGGATCGGCGCGGCGGAGCGGACACTGAACATGACCGGATCGGCCATGGTGGTCACCGTACGCGTAACGGCCGAGAACCAGTCCACATGGAAGGATTACACCTTGCAGGTGGCATATAAGTCCACGGACGCGGCCATCCGGCCGAACGGCTTCGTCAAGCTGAACAAGGTAAGCGACGATGACCCGGAGGTGGTCTATGACCAGGCGCGAGACGGTTACTGCATTTCTCTGCCGGAAGGGACCACCAGACTGCCGGTGCGCATTCGGGCCAACAGCCCCCACGCCACCATCGCCCTGCCCGACCTCAACACGTCGGGAAGCGGGCTGGTGTTCAGTACCGGCAATGAGATCAATGTGAACTACAATATCTATGGATTGGATCTGCTGATTCCTGAGGATATCCCGTTCTTCGTGAAGGCGGAGAACGGAAACATCGAACAGTATTTCATCCGTTTGGTGCCCGTTCCCAGGAATGCCAGCATCACCAAGGTGTACGTGAATGTGGCCGGCGATCTGCGGGAGGCCAAGGTTGACGCAGATGACGACAGCCGCTATTCCATCAAAGTGCCGGATACGGTGGAGCGGGTGGACATCACCGTCGTTCCCGTAGATCCGGACGTGCGGGAGATCTGGGTGGACGGAGCATGGGACAATGTGGATGAGGAGACCGGGGCAAAGACCCGAATCAAATACAAGCTGTCCACCGACTCCAATCTCACGGAGATCCCCATCAATGTGAAGGCTCAGGACGGAATTCTCATCCGCGACTACACCCTCACGGTGACCAAGGTGCCGGTGAATACCGAGCTGATGACCGTGGCGGTGAACGGGAAGGTGGCGGAGAAAGATGCCCTGGGAGGATACTTCCATTGGCTCGCCGCCGAGGAGGCGCCGGATCAGGCGACGGTGGTGCTGACCCCGATGGACGGGGCGGCTTCCGTCAAGCTGGAGAGCAAGAATGCGGTTCCCAACACCAATCCCACTCAGTATACCTTTGAGCAGATCGGCGAGGAAAAGCCGGCGGGCGGTACTTGGAACGCGACCCCTCTGGTGAGGGACAGTGCCCTGAGCATGTTCCGCATCACGGTGACCGGGGCGGATGAGTATACGACTCAGACCTTCGACCTGACGGTGCGCGAACCGTCCGACGACACGTCCCTGGAGTACCTGATGGTGGATGAGAGCTATGCCGAGAAGCTGGATGGCGGGACTTACCAAGTCCACGTGCCGGATAATCTGGAAACGGTGGCCGTGACGGTGAAGACTGCGGATCCCATGGCGGAAATCCAGCCCTTCGGCAGCGAGGACCAGCCGGATTACGCGGCGGGCCTATATCGGACAATTGTCACATCTCTGGACCTGCAGACGCGGGATAAGGTGGTGGATTTTGACGTACGCTCTCAAGACGGAACCAGGACCACACACTACACGCTGACCATCGTGGGTGATCCCACGGCGTTAGCAGTGCGGGAAGTGACGGTCAACGGCCGCCCGGCAAAGGCGCCGGAGGGCGAGGAGGCGGCCTACACGGCGGAGCTGCTGCCTCAGGAGACGGAGGTGCTGGTGCGGGTGGTATCCACCGGCCGGTCAGCGGAGGTCTCCGTGAATGGCGGAGAGAGAACGCCGGTCTCCGGCTCGGGGATCGTGATCGTTCCCACGGCCGTTACCACAAGGGCCATTGGCTTTGATCTCTTCCCTGATGGTGACGCACAACAGCCGGCACTGTCCGGACAGCTGAAGCTCAAACGTCTGACCGACGACTTCGGACTGAATCTTTCGGTGAACGGTCATGCGCTGGAATGCAATGAGAGCGGCGAATACTCCATTCTGCTGGAGAGCAAGGAGGAATGGGCGAACCTGACCGCCATCGCGCAGAACACCGGGTATGTCGTTCAAGTGGATGCTTACAGTGACAGCTTCGGGTCCGTGACTCCGGTGGACAACAGCGGAGACCCCACCCTGCCGGTGCAGGTGAAGACCGCGCTGTACCGTCCGGTGGAGACGGAGGAGACTGTGATTGCCATTACGGTCACCGATCCCGTGAGTGGACGGCAGGCTTCCTATCGTCTGCGGATCGGCGCCATGAGCAGTGACACCGGTGTGGAATATGTGACGGCCTATCCGGGGACGGCGGAGGAGAACACCACCGACCAGAAGCGCGATGAGCTGATCAACGGAAACAGCTATCCCACCTATCGAGTGTTCCTGAACAAGAAAGGGGCGGCCTCCGGCTATACCATGGAGCTGCAGGTAAAGGCCAAGGATGCCTACGCGCAGATCAGTGTGAATGGCTCGGATTTCAATGATACGAAAGACGGAATGCTTCGCACTGCGGTGAGCGTGAGCGGGAACAAACTGGATCTCAACGGGGACGGGGTGGCGGAGACCTATGCCATTCCCATGAAGGTGAGAGCGATGGACGGCACGGAGAAGGACTACTACATCCTGGCTTCCGAAGCCGAGATGGATTTCGACGTGACCTCTGTGACGATCAACGGAAACGCGATCGCCAGAGACAGCGACGGAAGCTACGTCGTCTATCTGATGAAAGGGAGCTCCGCGGCGGATGTGACCATTCAGTCCACCGCAAACGGGCGGCCTCGCCTGGAATCGACAAGTGGGATGCAATTGATCCCCAACGGCGGAAATCCCTTCGCAACCCTCACCAATCTGGATCTGACGGAGATGAATCTGGCAGGCAGATACGAGACGGTTATTCGAGTGGAGGCCACGGACGGCTCCGGCTTTGTCAAGTCCTATCCGCTGATCTTCCTGCCCATGTCCGACGACACGTCCTTCACCGTGACCGTGAATGGAATGGAGGCGGTATGGAGCTCGCTGGCTTCCCGATACGAGGTATCGGCACTGCCCCAGGACACCCGACTCAAAATTCAGGTGACGGCGAACAGCGACCAGGCGAAGGTGGGCATCGATAAAGCCAACCCGACGGACTTGAAGACCACGACAAAGAATGTGGATTTCACCGACGCGACCGGTTCGTACCGCATCTACATCACGGCTCAGGACGGCACGGTGGGTGCCGCTGCCGGAAAGCAGTGGTTTGACCTGTATGTGGACCGCAAGAGCGGCGATGCGCGTATTTTGGAGATCGTCCGCACCGGAACGGAGGAGAGTGCCGAGGTGCTGGGAGAGGACGAGAACGGGAGACCGATCTATGGATTCTACCTGGACGACTCCACGGACACCTTCAATGTCACCGTCACCCCGGCGGACAAGGCCGTGGTGCGGGTAGGATATTACAGCGCGCCCGGAGTTTGGGTGGGTTCCGCCTATACCACGGCGGGATCGCCGGTGTACACCGGGGCGGTGAAAGGAAACGGACCAAATCAAGGACAATACGTCATCGGTGCCAAAGCGGAGAACGGTGTGCTGGTGGAATACCAGCTCAATCTGGTAATGAAATCGGCAGACTGTGCGCTGGGCGATATGGTGTTCAACCCGGATACGGCGGCACAGTACAACGTAGACCTGTCTCTGGTCACCATGTACAAGGGCAATCTGCCGGAGAAGGACAGTGTTCTGAAAATTACTCCAATCGATCCGAAGGCGGAAGTCCTGTCCGTTCGAAGGGTGACGGGACCCAATGACGAGGCGGCGGAGACGGCTCCGGCTAAGGCGGCGGTGCGAAGCGAAGAGACGTCCGGGGACGGAACGCGGCTGTTCACACTGGAGGGCGGAATCGCCCGCGGAGAACAGGAATATTACCGCGTGAGCGTCCGAGCGCAAAACGGTTTGCAGAAGAACTTCTACTTGCTGCTGTACGGCAGGAGCGATGTGCTGACTCCGGACTATGTCCAGGTGGCCGGTGCGGTGAATCGAGCTCCCATTCATGGGGGAACCACCTATTCCTTCCCCGTGGACGAGGCGCTGTCCGCTGTCACCGTGTCGGCGGTGACTTCTGCCGGCGGCCTGATCGTCAAGGCGGCAGGCGCTCAATTGGTACCGCCCACCGGTGAGTGGAATTACGGCGGCAAGCCGTATCCCATCGACGGCGAGGAAGTGGAGATTCCCCTCACGGTGCGTTCGGAGCTGTACGAAAACAGCGACCGCACGCCAAACGCGGAGCGGGATTATACGATAGGAATTTATAAGCAGAGTGACAATGTGAGCCTGCAGAGGGTTCTGGTGAATGGCGAGGAGACAGCACCCGAACGCAGCAATCCCACCATCTATGAGATCGCGCTGCCCACGGCGGCCACGCAGGCTTCCATCCGCATCGACACGGTCAATGGCTTTGCCCGCATCGAAATGACGGATGGGGGAGACGAGAGCGGCGCCGGAGAACTGACCGTGATCCGGACCATCTCGAAGTTGGAGCAGCGGTATTCCTTCCGCGTCACCTCCAGCTCGGGGAAGGCTGCGGAAGATTACACGGTGGTAATCCATTGGAAGGAAGATTCCGCGGAGCTGAACGCAGTCGAACTCAACGGCGGAAAGC
This sequence comes from uncultured Bacillota bacterium, assembly GCA_959606705.1. Lineage (GTDB taxonomy): Bacteria > Bacillota > Clostridia > Peptostreptococcales > Anaerovoracaceae > CAUHLX01. The sequence goes on from CAUHLX010000001.1 coordinate 7,221, forward strand.
TGATCATGAAAGACGGCTATCGCTTCACCGGTACGGTGGAGGGTGATGGTCCGGTGACGCTGTCAATCCGGCCGGAGAGCAAGCTGGCGAAGGTGGAGCTCACGGGCTACGGCATCAACGGTACCCTTACGGGAACCGGGGACAGCGTCTTCCGGCAGCTGAAATTGCAAGAGAAGGGTGATACCCTGTTTACCTTTACCATCACTGCGGCGGATGGGGTCCATACCAGCGGGCCCTATACCGTGGCGGTCAAAAAGGATAAGTCGGAGGATGTGTCCGTGGTCCTGGTGACCTATGCGGGCTCCGCGGCAGTGGAGGATACGGCGAACAAATTGCGGTGGATGGCGGCATCGGCCGAGAAAAGCGGCATGGTAACGGTGAAAGCCGGGAACGACAAGGCCGTCATTTCTCTGGGCGGCCAGACCGGAACGGGAAGTCTCTCCGTGCTGATGGACGTGCCGGAGGCCGTAATCGGGATTCCGTTTACGGTGACTTCCGCCAGCGGAAATGTGTCCGCATCGTATACCCTCTACATCAGCAAGGGAGAGGCATCGATCACCTCGGTGCTGGTCAACGGAGAAGCCGCCGCCAAAGTGGAGGGAGGTTATCTTTATGAGATCGCGCCTAACGCAAAGAGCGCCAAGGTGACGGTCAGCTCCTCCCTGCCCACCTCCCGGATTCGCATCGGAGAGGGTGCGCTCAACGGACAAGGGAACTACGGTTCCGGCACGTTGACTCAGAAGGTGGAGCTGCAGGATGCCGGCGACACCACGGTGGAGCTCTCGGCGGCAGTCTACCCTTATGGGGCGGACAATTTGTCGGGAGACACGCTGATCATTCGCAAGCGCAGCCAGGAACTGAATCTGACGGTGACCTACCGCTCGGAGAGTCAGCTCTCGGCACAGAAGGCTCTGACGGAAGAGGATGGCGGCTTCTATGTCATAATTCCGGAGGAGGATACCTCCGGCGTGCTGAACGCGGTGGCCGATACGGCAGACTGTCGGATCCAGCTGTATGGAGGAACGGATTTTGCGGAGCTGTTGGCCACGGGGTCGGACGGCGCGCTGAACAACGTGGAACTCACCGAATTGACGAAGGCGGAGAACACATACCGCATCGTGGTGAGCCAGGGCAGCGAACAGGTATTCTACCGGTTTACGGTGCTGAAGAGCGACGACAACACGGACGTGAAGGAGATGATCCTGGGCAAGGATACCGGGCACGCCTCCACCGCAGAGCCTGCGGCTTGCGGCGGCGACTGCCGGGGACATGAAGTAACTCTGACAAAAGAAATCCTGGCGGCGGCGCAGAATCCGCAGCTGTATGTCCGTACCGAGAGCCGCTACGCAAAGATCATCTATGGAGATCTCAGCGGTCAGGAGGAGCTGTGGATCCCGGTGACGGCTGAGGAGATTGGCAAGGAACTGACCGTTACCGTGGAGGCGGCGGACGGAAGGACCCGGACCCAGCATGTGGTGCGGATCCTGGAGGATCACCAGATCTCCCATGATGTGTCCGTACTGCAGGTGACCTACGCGGAAACCGCGGCCGAGGAGGCGGCAATGGACAAGTCCCTGTGGCTGGCGGCCTCCGCGGCGGAGAGCGGCACGGTTGTGATAAAAGCCAACAACCGGGATGCTCGCATCACTATGGACGGGCAGACCGGAACGGGAAGCCTATCGGTAGACGTGGAGGCGGCGGAGCCGGTGACGGAGATTCCGTTCACGGTGGTGTCGGAGGACGGTGCGGTGAGCGGAAGCTACACCTTGCGCATCAGTAAGGGAACGGCGGCCATCACCACGGTGCTGGTCAACGGGGAACCGGCCACAAAGACGGCGGAGGGATATTACTACCATGCCGCTGCCAATGCGTCGGCTGCGAAAATCACCGTGTCCTCCCAACTGCCGGGCAGCCGGATCTGGATCGGGGAAGGCGCCTCACAGGGCCAGGGGCTCTTTGGGGCAGGCCTGCTGACTCAGCAGGTAGATCTGCCCGAGGATGGGGATACGGTGGTGGAGATCGCCGCCGGAGTATATCCCTATGGACCGGACAATCTGACTGCGGAGGCGCTGACCATCCACAAGGACAGCCAGGAACTGAGCATTGAAGTGTCATACTGCTCGGTCAGTCAGCCCTGGGCGCAGAAGGCTAAGGTCAGGGCGGACGGCAGTTTCTATGCCATCGTCCCGCCGGAGGATACGGCCGGCGTGATCTCTGTGAAAGCGAAGACCTCGGACTGCGCCATTGCCCTTTCCCGTGAAGAGGGAGAGTCCGCGCTGATCGCTTCGGCGACAGACGGCGCGCTGAATGGCGTGGCTCTGACCGGCATGGAGTCTCAGGCCACGGAGTATCGCATTACCGTGACCAGAGGAGAGGCGGCGGCCACCTACCGTTTCGTCGTAGTGAAAGGCCGCACGGATACGAATTTGGATGAGATCACGGTAGGCAAGGGGACCGGACATGAGTCCACGGCCCAGCCCATCGGATGCGAGGATGGCTGCAGAGGACACGAGGTGGTACTCTCCGCGGGACTGCTGGCAGCAGCGCCTAACCCGCAGCTGTACGTTTGCGCGGCGGACCCCTATGCTACGGTCTCCTATGGAACTATGAGCGATCTGCGGGAACTGTGGATCCCGGTAAGCGGGGCGGACATCGGAACGGAACTCACCATTAACGTGGAGGCGGCGGACGGAGCCACCCGGGCTCAGCATGTGATTCGACTGCTGGGTGACAGCGATGTGGCGGAGATCTTCAGCGTGGAAGTAAACACCCGCCGGATCGCCTACACGGATGGCGCGTATACGGCGGTGCTGGATCCGAGACAATATTCGGATCTCACCGCAGCGCAGGTTCACCTGACGATTCAGGCGCTGGGCGGTTCGGTGTCTCTGACCGATATCACCGGTGCCCTGAGTCCCAACCGGACGACGGCGGCCGGTATGTTCATCGACCCCGCACTGACGGTCAACGGTCTTTCTCAAAATGAGTATACGATCGTGGTCACCAGTGCAAACGGTGAAAATTTCAAAGAGTATCCCTTTATCATTCGCTTCGACACTTGGGAGACCGGGGTGACCTATGTGCGTACCGACGACGGTACCGGCGCCAAGTCGGCGAGGAAAGAAAGCGGCACTGTCTATGTGCAGGCCATTCCCGGCGATCTGGAATCCATCAAGGTGGATGTGCGTACCTATGCCGATCAGGCGAAGGTTAGCATCGACGGCGGAGCGTACGGGGAAGGAGAGCAGACGGCGGAGATTCCTCTGTCACTGACAAAGAAGGTCTTTTACCTGCCCTTCGCCGTTCAATCGGCGGATGGACTGGAGACCACGGAGTACACGCTGCGTTTGGAGCGTAAAAATCTGGACGACTCTCTTGAGAGCGTGCTGGTGAATGGTCTTCCCACATCGAAATCCGCTATTACGGTGGGCGGCGTGACGGTGGATCTATACACCGCTTATGTGGACCCCATCGTGGAGCAGCTGGAGGACCAGGTCCCGGTGGACATCGAACTCCGGACCAAAGACTACTTTGCCAGAGTGACGGCGGGCTCACCGACGGCACCCATGCTCACGGCGGCCAACGGCCCGGTGTGGTCCGTTTCCCAAAAGCCGCTGTCAGATGATGAGATGACAGAATATCAGATTCTGGTGAGGGCGGCGGATTCCGACACACCCAGAACCTCCTATCTGAGAATTTATAAGAAGAACCACATAACCAGCCTGTCCGCGGTGGAAATTTCCTATGTGGAGAACGGCAGCGTGGTGACTCAGAGTGCCGTGGAGGGAGCGGATGGCTTCTTCGACGCGTATGTTCCCACTACTGCGGCTGGCAGCGTGGATATAACGGCCGAGACGATCTCCCGGAGGGCGATGGTTAAGGTTGGAGATGCCGGAAGCTACGTCGTGAGGACGAATACGCTCACCGGCCACGCCATCGGAGCGGATGGCGAGACGGTGGGAATCTATGTAGTGTCTGCGGACGACTCCCTCCCGGGTCAGTATGCCGTGCGGTTCAAGCTGGTGGAAACCGGTCTGAGCGGGGTGAAAGTCTCGGACGGCAGGACGGAGGAAGATGCGCAGCTCACCGGCGGCGCCTGGAGAGTGACACTGGACTCGGTGACCACTGCGGCCATTCGAGCGGAAGCCTCTCTGGAACGCAATCCGGTGCGCATCGGATACCTGCCCAATCCGCTGTATTCCGGGGTTCCCACTTCCAGCGGGATCTATCGGGCATACGCGGCCAAGGCGGCAAACTATAAAAATGACGATCCGGACATCGTCTGGTCGTCGTATCAGGATGGCCTAGCCCAGCTCGCCGGCGCTCAACTGGCGGATGCGGATGGTTCCGAGACCATGATCAAAATCCAGGTCAACGCGGAGGGCACCAATGTGGTGACCACCTATGACCTGCTGATAAAACGCCGTTCGGACAGCAGCGGTCTGACGCCGGTGCTGGAGGGGAATGTACTGACACAGCCCACGCAGGGTGCTGACGGCTGTCTGGAATTCTACTATGGAATTCCGATGTCACATGGCAACGCAGTAAGCTTCTTGATCAGGAAGGACAAGACCGGGGTGGATGAACCTACGGTAGCCTTGAATTTCTCCGGAGACACGGATCTTCAGATCAGCAGTCTGGGAGACCGTCAGGCAGTGTCGCTGAGTGTCTATCCGTCGGCTTCCACCGCGGAAGATACGCCGGAAAGCTTGATCGAGCTCACCTCCACATCTCCGTCCGGGAAAGAACAGCGGTATCGGATTCATATTTACCGCATGTCTCAGAATGTGGCTCTCGACTATGATCAGAGCTTCGTCAACGGCAACGAGCGGGAAGGAACCAACGGTCTGGTCAATGGCACGGCGGATCTGTTCCAGACCTCTCAAGCTGAGATTCGCAGGAACGGAGGCGTCTACCTGCTGGTCAAATTAACAACGGTATCCGACCAGGCTCGAATCCGTTTCCAGTCCACGGGGGCACCTGATAAGGAATATATCGGGGTCACCGACGAGGCGGGAGACGAATGGGATGGTGTGTTGATTCCTGTGAAGGATGAAACTCTCATTACGGTACCTTATACCGTGACCTCCGAGGATGGGACCGTGACTGTGAAGAATGAAATTCGGGTGAATGTGTTCTCCATCAATACCAATGTGGAATTCGTGGAGATACGCGGTGCCGCTTCGACCGGCCGGGCCGAGGGCCCCTTCGAGGAGCATGACCGGTACGGTAATCTGCTGCGCAAATACTATGTGAGCTACGTCTCATCTAAGGATCTGGAGCAGACTCAAAAAGGAGGAAAGACCTATGTGACGGTACAGGCGGAGGCTCACTCTCCCAAAACCGTGACCACTCTGTATGCGGAGGATGGCACACCGGTCCGGAACAGCAGCGCACAGATGATCTACCGCGTGACGGCAGGCTACGACACGACCTACGCGGAGCAGGAGGTCCCCTATAACATTATGTTCCAGGTCATGTCCGAAGCGGGTGACGTGGAGGACTACGAGCTGGATCTGTACCGCATGGATACGGAAAACCGTCAGGTGGAGACTACTGTGGACGCCATCTCGGGAGAGGAGCTGCACTCCGTGTTCGCGGCTCGGGCAGGTCAGCTGACCGACGCCGATGGAAAAGTGAAGGAATCGGCCAGAGCCGAGTATGACCCGGAGACCGGGGAATACTCCGTGCTGCTGGAGAGCTCCGTGCGCTCCGTGGAGATGCGGGTACGCTCCCAGTATCAATATGCCGGCGTGGATATCAATGGGACCAACGCCTTCGGAATAAATGAGAAGACTCTGCAAATCAACAATTTAAAGGAGGGAATCGAGTACGATATCCCGTTTGTCATCCGTTCTCAGGATGAGATGGCTACGGGAGTTGGAAGCGGAGAAGACTACGTCCTCCACATCAGGCGCATCACGGATAACCGGAAGCTGGCCAAGGTGGAGCAGTTAGACGCCAACGGCGCCGTGAGCCAGGTATATGACAACATCAATCAGAGCACCAAGACGGTGAATCTGGAGACGGCATACGGAGCGCATTCGATCTCTGTGAATCTGCAGGCGGACGATCCCAGCTGCTTCCTCTTTGTGGAGCTTCCTGGCAAGACCGTTACCGGAGCCGGTGTGATCAACGGCCTGGAGCTGCCCTTCACCCAGAAGCAAAGCCAGAGCTGGAAAGTGCTGGTGAAGAATTCGCCCACCGACCAGAATCCGGCCGTCTACTATCTGGTATTAAACCGGATGTCAAACGACCTGACCCTTCAGGAGGTAACGCTGAACGGGCGGATCGCCAGACCGGATCCTGCGAATCCCAGACGGTTTACCATCGACGTAGTCAGCGGGGAGACCGAGGCGGATCTTGCGGCAGTGACAAACCGCTCCGGAGAACACGTGAGAATTTTGGACAAAGCGAACTACAGTCCCAATGAGGATCGCTACGAGGGGCTCTCGCTGGCTGAAATTCCGGTGGGCACCGCAAAGAGCTTTGCCATCAGCGTGGGCAGCCCGATTCTGGATGAGGAGACCGGTTACCCGGACCAGACGGCTCAGTCCGTTCTGGTGGTCAACCGGTTGAAGCCGGGGGAGATCCGTTCCGACCTGTCGGCGGACTTCTTCCTCAGCACCATACGGGATGACAGCAATTCCTATGTGAAGGCTTCCTATTTGGAGAGCAATCTCTCCGGAGAGGACGTGGTGGACACTTATCGGGGCTTCCTCAATCCGGCGGCGCGCTACGCTTATGTGAAGGCCCAGGTGACCTTCGGCAATTCTACGATTTCCGCCATACAGGATGGAAGGGAAATCGGAAGCGGCCAGGGTAAGATGGATGCCATGGCGGTGATGACCAGCGACATGGTGGATCTGCCGGTTACCGTGACGGCGGCGGACGGTGCATATAAGAAGTACGTTCTCCGCATTCAGAAGGCGGCAAACGACACCGGGGTAAAACTGGTGGAGGCCCTTCTGGTTCAGGAGGATGGAACCACCGATCAGCGCCAGGAAGGAATGGCGGTGAGCACCACCGACTACCGAGTCGATCTAAACGGCGATGTGAGGCTGGCTCGCTGTCATGTGGTGGCGGAGGACGACTCTGCCACGATACAGTTCTATGATGAAGATGGAATCACACTGACAGGACTCCCGGCTTCCGGGGCGGAGGGTGCGTACACGGACTACTTCACCCCCAGCTTAACCGGTGAAAAAATCTTGAAATTCCGGGTGACCTCCCGAACGGGAGCTTCCCATACGGATTATTTCATCTCGGTGGCCAATCTGCCGGAGGGGACGGGAATCCGCGAGGTTTGGGCAAAGGGCAGTACGGATGACGAAACAGCCTTTAAACGGGCTTCCGTCACGGGGCTGGCCAGTTATTTCGTGTCCATCCCCAACAAAACGGCGGATGGCGGGACCACGGTGGCATCCATTCGAGTGGAAGCGGAGCATCCCGAGGCAGTGATCCGAGTTACGGATAAGGTGACCGGAAAGGTCTCCACGGCGACGGGAGTGTTTGAAGGGCTGGTGAATCTCACCCAGGACCTGATGACCGACGTGAAGGTGAATATCACCGCGCCTACCGGCGGAATGCAGGAGTACCATATCTTTGTGGCCAGATACACCCACGACGTCGCTTTAGCGGCCATTGTCAATCAGGAGATGGCGAAGCAAATCGATGAGACTCACTATGAAAGAGAGACGCCGCTTCCGTTCCAGCTGACTTCGGCGGAGGTGAAGTTGACGGTCGTATCCGAGGAGAAGGATTACTACCTGAAAATAGGAGAGAATGGCACCCGAACCAAGGTGACTGCGGAGAATCCGTTCGTTACGGAGCGGGTGACCCTCTCCGGAGGGGCCTCTACCTCGGTCCCGGTGACGGTCTATGACGAATCGGGTCTGGATATTCAGACTGCTCATGTCCTGATTCGCAAGGACGTGGTGGACGATCATCTGGGGCAGATCCTGGTGGATGGCAGCAAGACGGTTCTTCGGAAAGAGGATGGAGAGCCGGTATTCCAGGGCTACGCTTACAGAGCGCTGCCGAACAACTATGCTCAGGTGGAAATTTACTCGGTGGATCCCAGCGCGAGAATCACGTTGACACGGGGTTCGGGGGAAAACGAAGAAAACTGGAGCGGCGTGAACAACGGTTATTTGTCCGCCACGGTAGACAATCTGACGGAAGGGGACAACAACCTCTTCTATGTACAGGTGATCACTCCGGGAACCTCTTCCGCATCCTACTATAAACTGCGGATTCACTACGTTCCGGTGGATGTGGCGCTGGATGATTTATCTGTCAGCCGGGAGGAGAGCGGCGAGAAGCTGCCCTTTATCAACGGGGAGTTCCGCCCGCAGGTGACCTCCTACACCGTGAAGGCAGAAGGGGCGGATGAGAGCTACCTGGTGGCGGCCTTGGCCAGCCAGACCAGAGAAGCAATGCGCGCCTACGCTCAGCAGATGGGCTTGAACCCCGACGATTTCCCGGTGACGGTGAAAATCGGCGACGCCAAGCCCGTGGGTGACGGAGTGGTACGGGAGCAGGATGGAGCGGGGACCTATCTGACGGCCTCGGCAGTAGCCTCCGGCGACTTTACCAGGGTGCCGGTCTACCTGTCGGTGCCTGATTATACCAAAACCTACTATGTGGATCTGCATCGCACTTCCTCTGACGCGGCGCTGAAGCTGCTGGAGGTGATCGATCACACCATACAGCCTGAATTTGCGGCGGATGTAAAGGAGTACGCGCTGGATGTGGAGGCCTACGAGAACGCGGTGACCATTCACGGCAGGGCCAACCATGACCATGAGGGTGCGTCCACCGTACTTACGCTGCTCACGGAAAAGAACGGAGTACTCTCCGTGGTGCGCAGCGACGCGGTCGATTTGACACAACAGGTGAGTCTGAACTACGGAAGCAACGTGTTTGTGATGAAGATTACCGGAGAGACCGGAAACGTGGAGGAATATCGAATCAACGTTTACCGCAAGCCCATCGAGGCTGGTCTGGGCCAGCTGCTGGTCAACGGCCTGCCCGCCGTGGACCTGGGCGACGGAACCTATATGGCCTATGTGGCCACGGGTTCGTCTCCGGAAGTGGCGGCCAAGGGAAATGACCCCAGAGCGATCGCCGCGGTGAACGGAATTGCCGGCCAGGAGGGCCAGTTTGCCGTGACTGCGGTATCTACGGCCGGAATCACCGGAGCGGTTACCGAGATACCGGTGATGGTGTTCATCTCGGATCAGATCACGGTGAGCAAGAATTATACTTTGAAACTGAAGGAGGTGTCCGGAGATATTCTCTCGATCTACCTGGATCTGGGAGACCGCAGCTTTGACCCCGAAAGCGAGGTCAACGCGGCGCTGCCTTATGTGAATCCGGCTCCCGCCGTGTGGAACGCCGAGACCAATCGCTTTGAAATCGGGGTTCCCAAGCTGGCGAAGTCCGCGGATGTTCGGGTGAACACCCTGGCGGATGGCAAGCAGGTCAAGATCGGTGCGCTGGAAATGCAGGGTCCGGATGCCGGAACGCAGCGTCAGTTTACCGGGACACTGCTGCTTTCCTCCGAGGACAGCTTTGCGGTGCCCATTCTGGTGCGCAGCGAGGCGGCCGGCGGAGACGGCTCCGTGGCGGAGGATCAGCGTTATGGACTCTATGTGTACCGGCTGGACAACGAGGCGCGTCTGGCGTCGCTGAGAACGGACGGCAAATATCAGCTGCAGCCGATATTTGATCCCAATCACAATGAATATGAAATGACAGTGGAGGAGGACCGGATTCGGTTCAACGACATTGTTCCCATGGATCCGGATGCGCAGCTCAAGGTCATGGCGTCCACGGGCCTCGCCTCCACGGGAATGGCTCTGACGGGTTCGGCATTTGAGTTTTCCGGTCTGACCCCCGGGGTGAACATCTTCAAAGTTCAGGTGACTTCCGCTGACAGAACGGTGACCCGCACCTACACCGTGCGAATCAAACTGCCTCAGTCGGCGGCGGCGGCGGAACTGGAAGATATCCGATTCGTTCGGAATATGGGCGGCGACGAGGGCTTGGTCTATCACAGCCTGCGGCCTATGTTTACGCCGAGTGTACACGATTATCAGGTATCGGTGGAGCGGAGCTGGGATGAGGCGGCGACGCCGCTGATCATCATGGCGACACCGCCGGATGCCACCTACACCGTAACCTGGCAGATTTCCGGCGGGTACGGCGGAGTGACGGCAGGAGACGGCAGCCAGGTGGTCATCGACCGGCAGCTGGCAGTGGGGAGCGAGACCAGGATCACCTTCTGGATCGGAGCGCCCGGCGTGCCGGCCAGCGAGTACACCGTAACACTGTACAAGAATACGGATGCGGATATCAATCCGCAGATTGCCTTCCTGTCGGATCTGAAGCTGAAGGATACGGAGATCACCCGATCCTTCGCCACCGGAAAATATGATTACAACTACTTCACCACCGTAGAGAACAGCACGGCGGGGGACGAATTGAAGGTGGTGCTGTCGCCGGCGGTTCCGGGAATGAATGCCTATTTGGTGAACCCGAAGAATCCGGCGGATCTGTCAGTGCGCCAGCTGCTCACGGACGGAGCTTACACTCCCGTGAGCTTTGCCGAAGGAAACAATCTGTTTATGATCGAGGTGTCGGACGGTTCCACCGACGGAGATGGAACTGACGCGGAGAACCGCAGGTTCTACACGCTGACCGTGAACCGGAAGGCGGAGGCGGCCACCTCCACGGAGCCGGTGAAGACAGCTCTGCTGGATCATCTGGGGCTCTCGGTTTCCACCATCTCGCCGGTGTTCGTGTCAGAGGAAACCAGTTACTACGCCTCTGTCACCAGCGATACCGCAGGTCTGCGGCTTACTTTGCAGGCCCGCGACGAGGATGCGGAGATCAGCGTCCGCTCCGAGGATTGGGATTTCCATCAATCCGGAGCGGGCAGGATGACCACACGGTCCATTCCGCTGATTACCGGAAACAATCGAATTGTAATCACGGTGACCGCTCACCGTACGGAGAGCGGCAATTCGGCCGCGGGCATGGAGTCCGGCGAATCCGTTCGCACGTCCGTCGCTCAAAAGACTTATATTCTCACCGTGAACCGGGCGGCTTCGCCCTATACGGCGGATCTGGTTTCACTGGATTACCGGCCGGGCGGCAGTGTGATGACGCCGCTGTTCAACAGCGACATTACCAATTACAATTTGGTAGTGCCGAAGGATGCGACTGCCGTGGACTTCCTGCCGGTGGCCCGAGAGCCGGAGGCGGCTGTCATCTACGTCACGGCGAAGGACACCACACAGATGGTGGAGAGCGGCGGAATTTATACTTATGCCGGCGTACCGATAGGCGATTCCGTAGTGATATTCCGGGTGGTGACGGTAAGCGGAACGGAGAAATCCTACTATGTGAACGTGTACCGCAATCCCAAGGATCAGCCGGATGCCGCGGGTCTGATGCTCTCTGTCTACAACAGTGTGGGCGTGGAGTATGACCTGATGCCGTCCTTTGACGAGGAGGAGTACAGCTACTACCTGAACATTCCCGAAGCGGAGGATTTGGTGAGGATCAAGACAACCTTGCCGGCGGATTCCACCGCAAATGTCACGGTCAATCATGTGGAGATGATCAGTGGTGCGGCTAAGGAATTCGGCGGTCTGCTGGCCGGAGATAATGTGTTTACCATTCGCGTGGACTCGGTAGGGGGCAACTCGACCATTTACACCTTGGTGGTGAACCGGCCGGGTCAGGAGGAACCGGAGGAGGTAACTCTGGATGATTTGCTGGTGAAACAGAGTGGTTTTGCTCTGGCGCCCAGCTTCCAGCCGGGAACTCGCTTTTACACGCTGAATGTGAACGAGGATACGGAGTACGTTAACCTGATCCCGGTATCAGGCTTCCAGGTTCGGATCAATAACCTGGAGGTTCAGAGCGGAACCGAATCACAGAATTTGTATTTGAAGCCGGGAATCAACTACGTGGATGTGGTGGTTTATGGCATCGCAGCCGAGGGCCAGACGAAGGTCCATTATGTGGTGAAGGTAAACCGCCCGGTCGGGACGGTGACGGGGCTCAGCTTCCTGGGACTGGATCGGGGCAGCATGGCACCGGTCTTCCGCCCGGAGGTGAAGAGCTACTACGCATCGGTGCCCTACGGGGTGGAACAGGTCACGATCACGGCACTGCCGGAGACCAGCGGCGGAGCGGTGAAGGTGAACGGTACCGCCTGCGGAGCGGATGGAACCGTTTCCGTCTCCTTGAAAGCCGGAGAGGACAATATGGCTCGCGTCGATGTGTATGCGAAGCCGGGAGATACCATGTCCGTTTCCACCTATACCCTGACGATTCATCGGAAGGGTACGGAGACTGGCAGTGTGGATTTGACTTCCCTGGGCCTGGAGACAGGAGCGCTTACCACGGCGTTTGAGCCGCGGAGAATGAATTACTACGCCTATGTGGACGCTGAGGCGGCTTCGGTTGAAGTGAAGGCCACGGCCGCGTCGACGGAGGCCGCTATTCTGGGAACGGGAACGGTATTCCTGTCTCAGGGCGGGTCCACGGTTCACCTGGTGGAGGTGGAAAACGGCGGCGCGGTACAGCGCTACAGCATCACCTTCCTGAGAAAGGACGGCAGGCGGCTTTCCGGACTCACGGTAGCCGAGGCCGACGGCTTTGTCTTCGATCCGTCGAAGGATGTGCAGGAGGCGGTGGTTTCGGAAGGAACCGGCGCAATCACCCTGACCCCCACGGTAGAGACCACAGCGGACGGCGCAACGGGGGCCTCCATCCGGATCAACGGACGGGAGACCTCCTCCGGAGCGGTGAACGTGTTCAACCTGACTGCGCCGCAGGAGCGGTTCGACATTCGGGTGACAGACGGAAGCGGCACGGAGACGGTCTATGTGCTGAACGTGAGGACGGACGGGCAGGAGCCTCTGGCACCCTACCTGAACCGGATCATGTTGAATCCGGACAACTCCAACGAAAACGTTCAGGCAATCTTCGCGGAGGGCTGGAAACCGCAGGAGGTACTGGATTACACCGCGACCAACGACGGGCAGTGGGCGTACCTCTTTGCCAAGGCCGAGGAGGAGAATTCCTTCGTGGAGCTGTATAACGAAAGCGAACGGAGCTACGCGGTGGTGGATCAGCTGCCCGGCTATATAAAGCAGGAGATTCCCTCCACCACGGCTCCGGCTCTATTCCGCTTCCGGGTGACCCGGTTTGCGGAGAGCGGACTGGAGAACGTGACCGAGTACCGGGTGAAAACCTACCGGTCCGACGGACCTATCGCGGAAAAAGTGTGGGTGTCCGAGGCCTCCATGAGTCCGGTGTTCCAGCCCACGCTGAGGGACTACAACGTGAAGATTGCGATGGATGCCACCGCGTTTACGGCCTATGCCAGGGCGGGGTATCCCCAAGGCGGCATCTCCATGAGCATTGACGACGATGTGTTCGTAGACGGATCGGAGCGCACCTTTACCAATCTGGATCTCAACAGGATGTCCTTTGAGGTGGTGGTGCGAATCGATGACGGAGCGGGACATTACGGCGATTACCTCCTTCACGTGTCCAGAACCAGGGAGGCGATCCTGGGGGCGAATTTGAATGACCTGAGCATCGTGGATGAGACGGAGCCGGAAGACGGACTTTACGAGCTGGATCCCGCCTTCGACCCCGCCACGGGCAAGTATCAAGCGAAGGTGAACTTCACCGACAGCACCGTGCGCCTGCGGATCACCCCGGAGGACGCGGGAGACGAGATCACGGTCCGTGTGGGCACTTCGCCGGCAACGGTGGTGGTGGCGGGCGGTTCCACACCTACGGCCATCACCACGGAAGCGATCTCTCTGGGATCGGCCTTCCTTTCGAAGGATGACGCCGCTCAGAAGGTTTATGTGAAGGTGACGAAGGAGGACGGATCCACAGGCACTTACGAGATTGAGTTCACGAGAGATGCCAGAAAATCAGGAGATGCCAGACTGGCGGAGCTGAAAGCATTCAACACCTCGGGAACGGCGATCGGAGACTTTGTCTTCGATCCGGAGGCTGCGGTTCAGCAGCTGGTACTGCCGGCCGGCGAGAAGGGCTTGTCCTTCCTGCCGACGGCCAAGGAACCGGCGGATACCGTGGTGATCACCCACCACGGCGACGACACTGAAAACGTGAACGGTGTGGAAACCAGCTACGAGCTGGCGGACGGAGAGAAGAACTTGGTGTTCTTCTTCACGGTTTCCGGCGGGGAGACGGAAGCGTTTACTTATGTGGTGAACGTGATCCGTAAAAATGAGACTTATCTCAGCCGTCTGGAGGTTACCGACACCGATCCGGCCGATGCGTATGAGAAATTGTCACCTGCGTTCAACGCATTCACCGACGACTATACCGTCCTGGTGGACCCGCTGGCGACAGACATCGAGTTTACGATGGCCACTTCCGCGCCGGGCAGAAACAGCCTGATGATGAAGCAGAATGACGGGGAAACCGTCACGATAGAGGGTGATGAGCTTACGCATCTGTTTGAGCTGAACTTGGCGATGCGCACCTTTGATTTCACGTTCACGGTGACCGGATCGGATGGCAAGGCCGGAATTTACACTGTTACGGTGGAACGGGACACTACGGCGGAAACGGCTTCCGTTCAGACGGAGATTTCCGGCACGGTTCGAGGCTACTCCACGGATTCCACCGCGGTGATACGCCTCACGGATCAGGATGGAAACCCTGCCGCCGTGGACGGCTCGGGAGCCCTGGAATACCTTACGGGCAAGAACGGCAGCTTCACACTGTCGCCTGCGGAAGAAGGGGTCTACACGCTCTCCGTGGAAAAGCTGGGCTATTTGACCTACACGGTGGAAAACGTGGTGATCACGCCGACGCTGGTGAAAGCGCGTTACGATTTCGGCAGTCTGGAGATTCTTCCGGGCAACTTGACCGACGAGGGCGGGAGCAAGGATGTGATCGACGACAAGGATTTGGCCATATTCAACGTATTCTACGAGAATCCGGGCTTTGACCCGGCAGCGGCATACGAGGAGTGGCTGAAGCAGACTTTGATCAACGAAATTCCACCGCTTCCCACGGAGGGAGCGATTGAGGCGCCCACGGAGGGAGCCATCGAAGTGCCCACGGACGGCGGGATTGAAGTGCCCACCGACGGAGCCATCGACACGCCCACCGACGGCGGGATTGAGATACCTACTGACGGAGCCATCGAAGCACCTACGGGGGGAGCGATTGAGGCGCCCACCGACGGAGCCATCGAAGCACCCACGGAGGGTGGCAGCGACGCACCCACCGACGGAGCCGAAGATGCGCCTGCCGGGGGGGACGGCGATACGCCGCCTGCCGATGCGGACAATTCTCCGGCGGAGACACCGGAAGAGGAGGCGCCCACCGACGTGCCTACGAATCCTTCGACGGACGATTCGGTGCTCTCACAAGAGGCAGAGCCTGTTGAACGGGAGGACGGAATGACTGAGGAAACCGTTGAAACGTCCGGGCCGGTAGATGCTTTGGCGCTGACCGCCAAGGACACGGAACGGGGAGGAAGCCTCGTGGTTCACAGAAAAGCGATGAGGATGGCCAGCCGTACCAATCAGAGGAGGAGCGTTTTGACGGCGGAGGTTGGGAAGCCGGAGACTCCTGCGGCAGACTCCGCAGTTCTCACAGAAGCTTCCTCAGCTCCCGCGGCGGCGGAGACACCGGCGGTTCCGGCAGCCAGAGCGGATCGTCGGACTCCGTCGGATCTCACCGTTCCCGTAACCAGCGGAGGCATCACGGTCTACGTGCCGATCAACATCACGACGGAAGCCTGTGATTTCTACGTGGATGGTCAGCTGGATTTCAGAGACATGATGTATCTGCTCTCTAATACGGGCCATGGTGCGGTGGTACTGGACAATTTAGATCCGAATAACAACAAGAGAGTAAAACTTACTAAGATTTAATCCCACGATTGAGAAGAAGGTGCCGCAAAGTCCATTTTGCGGCACCTTCTGTTTTACCTACCGGCAAATCACGTGAACCCCCTTCAGCCGATTTTCCCGGCGATTCATTCCTTGCCCTTTTCCGCGAGCGGCTGCGGAGACGGCGAAAAACGAAAGCTCCCCTTGGTACGGCTGAGAACCGTTTGTGATCAGCAATGAGGAGGAATACGTGACACAGATTATGATAGGAATCAATACGCCGGAAGCAAACGCTTGAAGGGTGGGTTTCTCTGTTTCCATGAGGCAGGGGATTGTGGTATGATGGAACGGAAGATACCGGAACGAATTACAGTTGGGAATTGGGGTGGATTTCAATGTCGTTTTCCTCGGAAACAAAAAATGAACTGGCCAGGATCGAGACCGAAAAAAAGTGTGACAGCCTGGCGGAAATCGCCGGCTTTCTCCGCATGTGCGGAAGCGTGAAGCTGGTGGGCGGCGGCCGCATGGACGTGAAGCTGACCACGGAAAACCCGGCGATCGCCCGGCGCTTTATCAAGCTGATCAAGAGCTATTTCGGGGCGAAGGTCAATTTGATGGTGGCGGAAAACAACTTGACCAAGAAGGGTCATTTCTACGAGCTGACCATCAATTCCGATATGAACGCGGAGCAGATTCTGCGAGAAGCGGGAATCCTGCGCGTGCAGGAGGGCTGCAACTATATCAGCGACGATATTCCTTCGGACCTGATTAAAAAACGCTGCTGCAAGAAGGCGTTTTTAAGGGGCGCCTTTCTAGGAGCGGGAACGGTGAGCGACCCGGAAAAGGGTTACCACATGGAGATCGTCTGCAGCAGTGAGCTGCTGGCCGCGGATGTGCGGCGGCTGATCAACAGCTTCGGCCTTCATGCCAAGATGGTACATCGGAAGAACAGCATCGGCGTATATTTAAAAGAAAGTGAACAGATTGGTGATTTTTTGAACCTGCTGGGGGCGCACGGCCAGCTGCTGGAGTTTGAAAACGTGCGAGTGATCAAGGATGTGCGGAACAAGACCAACCGGATCGTCAACTGTGAGAGCGCCAACCTGGATAAGACCGTGGGGGCCGCGGCGCGGCAGATTGCCAGCATTCGTCTGATCGAGAGCACCAGAGGGCTGGCGTCTCTGCCCGAAAAGCTGGAGCAGGCGGCGCGGCTGAGGCTGGAGCATCCGGAGGCGGCACTGGGAGAGCTGGCGGAGCTCTGTGATCCGCCCTTGAAAAAATCCGGGTTGAATCACCGATTGACCAAAATCGATGAAATCGCGGAGAAGATCAGGCAGCTGCGGAAGCTGCAGGAGGAAGAACGGCAACCGGCGAAGTAAGTGGGAAGGAAGAAAGGGAGAGCGAATGGGAAAGACACTGGTTTTGGCGGAAAAGCCCTCGGTAGGCCGGGAGCTGGCGAGGGTTTTAGGCTGTACCAAGGGCGGCGACGGATATCTTGAGGGCGGACGGTATCTGGTGACCTGGGCGCTGGGGCATCTGGTGGAGCTGGCGGACCCCGAGCACTACGGCAAGCAATATGAAAAATGGTCTTTGGACACCTTGCCCATGCTTCCCAAGCAGATGGAGCTGGTGGTGATCAAGGGAACGGGAAAGCAGTTCAATGTGGTCAAACGCCTGATGTCCCGGCCGGAGGTTTCGGAGCTGGTCATCGCAACGGACGCCGGGCGGGAAGGGGAGCTGGTGGCTCGCTGGATCGTAAAAAAGGCGGGGTTTCACAAGCCTATGAAACGGTTATGGATCTCCTCGCAGACCGATAAGGCGATCCGTGAGGGGTTCGCGCATTTGAAGCCGTCCGGGGAATACGATAACTTATACGCATCGGCCCAGTGCCGGGCGGAGGCGGACTGGCTGGTCGGATTGAACGTGACCCGAGCTTTGACCTGTAAATTCAACGCGCAGCTTTCCGCGGGGCGAGTGCAGACCCCTACTTTGGCCATGATCGTGGCCCGGGAGGAGGAAATCAAGAAATTCGTCCCCAAGCCTTTTTTCGGATTGAGTGTGGAAGTGGACGGCGCGGATTGCGGGGAGACTCGCGGCGCCGGTGGAGGCGCGGGGCAAACGAGAACGTTCACGGCGGTTTACCGGGAAAGAAAAAGCGGTCAGACGCGCATCGGCTCACGGGAGAAGGCGGATGAGCTGGCGGTTAAGCTGAAGGTCGGAAAATGCGTGGTGGCGGAGGTGAAGAAGGATGCGAAGCGAGAAGCTCCGCCACTGCTGTACGATCTGACGGAGCTGCAGAGGGATGCCAACAGCCGGTACGGATATTCGGCCAAACAGACGCTGGATCTCATGCAGCGGCTGTACGAGGAACACAAGGTTCTCACTTATCCGCGCACGGATTCCCGCTTCCTTTCCGCGGATATCGTACCGTCGATCCGAGAGCGGGTCAAGGCGTCGGCTTCCGACGCGGATTACGCGCCGCTGTGCCGCAAGATTTTGGCGGCGGGGATCAAGTCCTCGAAGCGCTTCGTGGATGACGCGAAGGTTACGGACCACCACGCGATTATTCCCACGGAGGAATTTCCCCGATTTGCCGCCTTTTCCGCGGAGGAACGCCGCATTTACGATTTGGTGGTCAAACGGTTTCTGGCCGTTCTCTGTGAGGATTTCCGGTATGAACAGACTACCGTGCGGCTGGAGCTGGCGGGAGAAAGCTTTTACGCCAAGGGAAGGACGGTCCTTTCGCCAGGCTGGAAGGCGGCGTATGGAAGCGTCTCCGGGCTGGAAGACGGCGAACTGGGAACGGCTGGCGAATCGGCGGCCGACGGCCAAAGGGGGTGGGAGGACGATTTGAGGAATCAGCGCCTTCCGAATTTAAAGAAGGGACAACTGCTGCGGACGCTGGGCGTGAAGGTCACTCAGGGCCAGACCGCGCCTCCGGCTCGCTACACGGAAGGAACCCTGCTTTCGGCCATGGAGCATCCGGGGAAATTCCTCGACGACAAAGCACTCGGCTCCGTGGTTGACAGCACCGGGGGAATCGGAACGCCGGCCACTCGGGCGGACATCATCGAAAAGCTGTTTTCCTCCAGCTGCATTGAGCGGAGAGGCAAGAGCATCGTGCCTCTTTCCAAAGGAATCCAATTGGTGGGGCTAGTGCCTGCGGAGCTTCGGTCGCCGGAGCTGACGGCACAGTGGGAACGGCGTTTGACGGCGATCAGCAAGGGACAGGAAGCGAGCGGAGCGTTTATCGATGAAATGCGCAAATTCGCCGCTCATCTGGTGAGCCGGGTCATCGCCAGCGACGCCAGTTACCGCCACGACAATATGACTCGGACCAAGTGCCCGATCTGCGGCAAGTTTCTGCTGGAGGTCAACGGCAAGAAGGGAAAGCTGCTGGTCTGTCAGGATCGGGAATGCGGCTACCGTCAGAATCTTGCGTATGTGAGCAACGCGCGCTGCCCCAACTGCCACAAGAAGCTGACGGTGGTGGGCGAAGGAGAAAAGAAGCTGTACACCTGTGTCTGCGGGTTCCGGGAAAAGTTCGACCGCTACAACGAACAGTTGAAAGAGAAGCACAATCAGGCCGGCAAGCAGGAGCTGGAAGCCTATCGCCGCAGACAGAAGGAGGAGGAAGCTCAGCAGGAGTCCGCCTTTGCCATCGCCTGGGCAAAGCTTCAGGCTGAGCAGGAGAAGAAACAATAGGCTTGCTCCTGACGCTCACATCGAACCGTAATACCTGTTCCGCGGCATTCTTTTCATCGGAAGATAAATCGCGGCCAGGGCTGATAAAAGAACGAACGAGAATAGGATCAGCAGGGAGGGAATCGGAACATTCCAAATCGCATAGCTGAAGTGACTGGTAATGAGCGTTTCAAACAGCAGCTTGTTCAGCGGCAGGCCAATGGCGCAGCCGACGGCACAACCTCCCAACGCATAGGTCAACGCTTCGGCGGCAATCATTTTCGTCATCTGGTGTCCGTCCATTCCCACGGCCCACATTGCTGCATATTGTTTTATTCTGGAGGATACGCTCATGGAGATGCTGTTGACGATGTTTAATACCGTAACCAAGGTGATGATCGCCAGAAATGCGTACACGCAGAACACAAATGCCAGATAGGTGCCGGCGGTGCTTTGATCGCGATGATCGCTGAATTCATACGCATTGCCTACTATGCCGCGGATTGCTTCCATACTCTCGTCGGCTGCGTCTGCGGTGGTTTGTATCATAATCCGCGAGTAGCCCGTTATTTCAGTGAGACGGATGAACGTTTCTCCGGAGGTGATCAGCGTCATTTTACCTTTGGTGAGCCCATCGCTGCTGAACGGGTCGTATTTCAGCAGACCGGCAATTTCCAGTTCCTCGTTGCCGATGCGGATTTGATCGCCGCATTTCCAAGAGCTGCTGGGATCCCAAGTTGCCAGAACAGCATGGCTGTTTCCATAGACCCTTGATAAATCGCTGCCTTTTTTTAACGTACCATCCGCCGCCAGGCACTCTAAATCGAAATCATCGAAAGAAATAAGATCAATCGTACCCGAAAGGGCGGGATCATCGACGAATTCCGCGGGGACTTCCAAACAGCTTCGACGGCCATAAACATGTTTTACTCCCTCCACGCCGCTGATCGTGTCAACCAATCGGCGATCCAGGGAATTCGAACCGTCACCGCTGGAAATATCAATGTCGGAGGTGCCGGCTGACTGCGGCATCAGGCAGTTGACAAACTCGGGCAAAACCGAAAAGCTCAAAAAGAGAATAATGCTGAGGGCGAAGGAGCTGACCATCAATATCAGATTTTTCTTTGCCGATACCGCATGATGGACACCCAGCGCCGTTTCAATGCCGAAAAAATGGGAATTTACCGCGCGGCATGCTGTCTGCGCGCTTTCCGAATCTCCGGAAGCCGCCGTGACAGGGGACACTTTTGCCGCCCGTTTTGCCGGAGAGCTTGCGGCGATCAGCACCGCGGCCACTCCTACCACAATACCGCTGATCACGCCTGTTGCGCTGATTCCGAAAAGAGGAATCTGTGAAAACTCTTCGCCAACAAGAAACCGCAGAGCGGCGCATAAGGCCCACGAGGTCACAATTCCCAGCGCGATACCTAGGGGAACCGCACGTTTACACCAGTTGAGAGCCTCCAGACGGACAAAATGGATGATTTGCCGTTTGCTCATTCCGAGACAGCGCATCATCCCGAAGAACTTTGTCCTCTGGGCCACGCTGCTGTTGAGACTGCTGGAAATCATCAATACCCCGGCAATCAGGATCAGTAAAAACAGCGCTGCCGCAATCAACAAAAGGGATTGTCCCATCGCGCTGTCGAATAAGCTTTGTAACGAAAAGCTGTCGTGTTTCTCCGACAGTCTTGTTTGCTCCATTCTGGCGCCCATCTCGGCCATGCTGAACACGGCGGTTACCATGAACACGGAAAAGACGATGCACATGAGCGTCATACGATTTTGCCGCCTGTGTGCTTTGGCTGAAATCGGGATCAGACTAAGATAGCTTTTCATTCGCGGTACCTCCCGAAATCGGTCAGTTCCCCGTCCGATACCTGCAAGATCCGGTCCGCGGTCTGGGCGATACTCCGGTTATGGGTGATCATGAGAATGGTCTGCTGGTATTTTTCGGAGGCTTCCCTCAGGAGCGCAATGACCTCGCTGCTGTTTTGGGTGTCCAAATTCCCCGTGGGCTCGTCCGCGAGGATGATTGCGGGACGCGTGAAAAGCGCCCGGCCCACCGCCGCTCTCTGCTGCTGGCCGCCGGAAAGCTGGTTGGGCAGGTGCTTGCGCCGTTCTTTTAGATGTAAGACGTCAAGCAGTTCTTCCAGATACTCCTGATCGGGTTTCTGATGGTCAAGCAGCACCGGAAAGATGATATTCTGCTCAACGGTCAGTTCGGGGATCAGATTGAATGCCTGAAAGATAAAACCGATGTTTCTCCTTCGGAAAATGGTAA
>CAUHLX010000002.1 GCA_959606705.1 uncultured Bacillota bacterium
TGCGATAACTACGCGGAGCTTGCGTACGTGAAGGACTTCGGACGGGATTTCACCGGCGAGGATGCCCAAAAGCTGTGCGACGCTGTGAAACGCTATGCCGTACCCTTGTATGGCGCGATGTACGCCAAGCTTGACCAGAGGGAGGAAAGAACATACTCCGAGGACGAAATTTTCCGGCTGATCGGCGCCCACACGGCGGATTTATCCGACGAGGTGGACGAGGCCTTTCGATTTCTGGTGAAATATGGCTTATATGATCTGGAGGCTCGTGAGGAGAAAGTGGACATGGGCTTCACCACCTATTTGAGCCAGTATCGCGAACCTTTTCTCTATAATAATCCGGTCAATACGGATCAGGATGTGCGGACGGTCATTCATGAGTTAGGCCACTTCAACAATTATTATTGGGAGAAGAGGGGATGGAGCTGGCAGCAGGTCAACAACGCGGATGTAGGGGAGATCCATTCGCAGGGATTGGAGCTGCTCTTCCTGGATTACTACGATGAAATGTTCGGAGACGAAGCGAAAGAGGTTTCCCTGGATACCATGACCAATATGATTTATGCACTGATTCAGGGCTGTTTGTACGATGAGCTGCAGCGAATCGTTTATGAAAACCCGTCCATGACGTTGGAGGAGATCAACCAGGCCTATGGAAAGCTGCTGGTGGAGTACGATCAGAGCGTTCCGGAATATCTCAATGTGGACCAATATGGCTGGGTGGAGATTCCTCATACCTTCCAAATGCCCATGTACTACATTTCCTATGCGGTTTCCGTCGTTCCGGCGCTGGAAATCTGGCAGAATTCTTTCACTGACCGTCGAGGGGCGATCGATCAGTATCTGAATTTGGTATCCTACGGAGAGGAGGTCTCCTATCTGTCTCTACTGGAGGCCTGCGGACTGAAGCAGCCATTTTCCGATCAGACGATCAAAGGCTTGACGGAAGCGGTGGCTTTGGCGACCGATACCACCGTTCCCAAGACGGCGGCGGATTTCACGGATCTGGAAAATCACTGGGCGAGGGAGCCGATTTCTTTGTGTTTGACCAGTGGTTTGTTCAGCGGGGTGAGCGATACGGAGTTTCAGCCCAACGGGAACATGACCAGGGGCATGCTGGTGACGGTTTTGGGCAAGGCGGCTTCCGGAAACGGTATCGTGGATTTGAAGCAAACCTACGATCCGGAAAAAGCGGTGGCGTTTAAAGATGTGAAGGAGGGGGCCTGGTACGCGGATTATGTGGAATGGGCGGCGGCCTCCGGAATCGTCAGCGGAACGGGGAACGGAAGCTTTGCGCCCGACCGTCCGGTGACCAGAGAGGAACTGGCGGTGATTCTGGATCATTTCACAGAGCTGTGGGGCGGAGGAACCGTGGTGAAAAATTCCCCGGCCGAATTCAATGACGGAGCGAAGATCAGCAGCTGGGCAAGAGCGGCGGTGGAAACCATGCAGATGGCCGGTGTGATCTCCGGGAAGCCGGACGGAACCTTTGATCCGAAAGGAACGGCGACCCGGGCGGAGGTGGCGCAGAGCGTGGTCAATCTGCTTCTGGCCATGCCGGAGCAGCAGGACGGGATCGCGGCCAATGAGCTTCAGGTGAAATAGAGAAATGAAAGCACAAAAGCCGTCCGGCGGGGTCTCTTGAGGGAGACCTTATGCCGGACGGCTTTTGTACCGTGTTTTTTTGAATTAGGTGAGCGATTTCTTTAAGGCTTTCAGAAGCACCTTGGGGTTCTTGTGATAGGGCGTGACGGGACGAATTTTTTTACGGATTCCCAGCAGTCCGTATACCGCCGTCCTGGCGGCTCGTACCGAATATTCCTCGGTAAAGACCATATCCTCGGCGATTTCCACGAACTGGCTGACCATGGCAAAGTTGGTGGAACCCTTGGGGATCACCGGAGGCCGGTCGCTCATGGCCCGCGGCTGGAATTGAGCGTCGGTATAAGGCATCATGCAGGGAATCACATTGATGACCGTATCCATGATTTCATCCAATTCCTCTTCAAAATGAAGATGGTGGATCAGCTCGTAGAGCAGCTCCTCGCCCGTGCAGTCGCGCATGGGCTTTTTCACGTAATCACCGATGCGGTCCGTGTATAGTCCGTAGCCCCAAAAGATGGTGACGTCTTCGGGCTGATTGCGGAAATGAGGCTGGTAGGCTACCACGGTGCTCATCAGCCAGCTGGAATCCTTGAAGGTCATCAAGGCGCCGCTGCCAGGCACGTTTCCGGTAAAGTTTTCGATCATTTTCAGGAGCTTGTCTCCTCGCAGCGTGACGGTAAAGCTTTCCCAATTGCTCTGCTCGGGATCTCCCGCGAAGGGCTGGGGATTGCCTAAACCAGGTTTCTTAGCGGCAACCTTGGCCCACAGATCGAAGGACATGGGGTGCTCGGGGAGGAACCGAGGCGCGGTTTTGAAATCGCCCAAGCTGGAGTTGTCCGTCATACAGCCGTTGGTCATGATGCACAGATCGCCTTCCTCCAGCTCGATGATTTTTTCCTCTCCTCCGGCGTCCACGTGAATGGCGGAGACGGTGATGCGGTCGTCATCGGCGAAGTCGATATCCGTGACCGTGCAGCCGGTGTCGAAGAAAACGCCCTGCGAGGCCAGATGCTCGTGAAGAGGGAGGATCACCGAATCGTACTGGTTATACGGTGTGCGGGTCACGCCCTCCAACGTTTCGATTCGGGAAAACTCAAAGATCATGCGGAGCATATATCTCTTGAATTCGAATAAACTGGACCACTTTTGGAAGGCAAAGGTGGTCTGCCACATGTACCAGAAGTTGGTCTCGAAGAAGTGAGGAGTATCGAAGAACCAATCACAGATTCTCAGATTGTCCAGCTTTTCTTCGGGGGTGGCCATCAGCTGGGCCAGCTTCATGCGGTCCTTGTTGTCAAACTGCATCTTAGTGACGTTTTGAATCACACCGTCCCGGTCCACCAGGCGGGCTCTGGCCCGGGTGGGGTGGGCGTGGTCGAATTCCAGAATTTCGTCGGTGACGGACTGGCCGGGATGATCCAAAGAGGGAACGGATGAAAACAGTTCCCAGAAGTTCTCGTAGGTTTCCTCGTTGAGCATCCGTCCGCCCCGGGCTACGAAGCCGTCCTGGAAATCTCCAGCGCCGTCATTGCTGCCGCCCACGATGGGGAGCCCTTCGAAAATATGGATATTTTCCCCTTGAAAACCGGCGTCGCGGAGAAGATAAGCCGCGGCCGACATGGTGGCCAGGCCTCCTCCCACGAGAAAAGCCTGACGTTCGCTGTTGTAGGTCCGCAGAATGGAAGGATCGATCAGCGGATCGACATTGGCCGCTTTTTTCTTCTGAACGCTCTTGACCGCGATGACGGTGACGCCGGCGGCGGCGCCTACCGCCGCACCTGCCGCTACGTTCTTCAGAATCCGATTTTTTTCAGGATTCTTTCGATCGACTTTTTTCTTCAGGCGGCCGGCTTTCCGTTTCAATCGTTTCGTTTCCTTTTCCAGCTTTTCCTGCGGAGTGTGGGATCTGAATTTCATCATATACGTTACCTCTCTTCAAATGCATACGGGCGGATCGACCGCGCGGCAGTTCCGCGCGTTCCGCTTTTTCTCTAGTATACCGCATTTTTGCACAAGAGACACCAGAAAATTGTGAAAAGACTTCGGATGGTTTCAACAAACGCCAATTCATGTTAAAATAAAAGAATATAATCTTAGTAGGGAGTGTAGATAATTGATGTCGGAGAAGCAGGAATTAAAAGAAGAACGTAGACAAGGGGAAGTGGTTTCCCAAAACGAGGACGCCAACGATTTGGGAACGGGGAGGATCGGATCTCTGCTGTTTCGGCTGGCGGTGCCTTCCATTACCGCGCAGCTGGTCAACATGCTCTATAACATCGTGGATCGGATTTATATCGGCCATATCCCCGGCGTGGGGGCGGCGGCGCTGACCGGGGTGGGAGTCTGTTTTCCCATCATCATGCTGGTGTCCGCTTTCAGTTCTTTGGTGGGAATGGGCGGCGCGCCCCGAGCTTCCATCAAGATGGGGCAAGGGGATTACAAAGGTGCCGAAAAGGTTTTGGGAAACTGTGTGACTACGCTGGTGGTGATCGCGGCCGTTTTGACCGCGGTGTTTCTGCTGAGCGGAAGAGAGCTGCTGCTGGCTTTCGGCGCCAGCGAAGGAACGCTGCCCTACGGAGCGGCATATTTGAACATCTACGTCTGTGGGACGATTTTCGTTCAGACGGCGCTGGGACTGAATCCCTTTATTTCCGCTCAGGGCTTCGCAAAGGTCAGCATGATGACGGTCTTGATCGGAGCGGCACTGAATATCATTCTGGACCCGATCTTTATTTTTGCCTGCGGAATGGGTGTGCGGGGAGCGGCGCTGGCCACCATTTTATCGCAGATGGTATCCGCTGTTTGGGTTCTTCGCTTTCTGCTGGGACCCAAAACGGAGATTCGAATTCGAAAAGAGAATTTGAGACCGGCCAAAGCCGTGGTGCTTCCGGTGCTGGCTCTGGGAATCTCACCTTTCATCATGCAGAGCACGGAAAGTCTGGTGACGATTTCGCTGAATACCTCGCTGCAGAAATACGGAGGCGATCTGGCGGTGGGCGCTATGACCATTCTCACCAGCGTCATGCAGATCCTAAACATGCCGATGATGGGTTTGACACAAGGGTCTCAGCCCATCGTCAGCTTCAATTATGGCGCGGGCAATCAGGAGCGGGTGAAAAAGGCCTTTCGGCTGCTGATGATCAGTATGCTGGTGTTTACCTGTACCTTCTGGGCGGCGGTAATGCTGTTTCCGCAGATGTTTGTAATCCTGTTCAGCAGCAATGACGATCTGATGGGCATTTCGGTGTGGGCGCTGCGGATTTATATGGGTGGCTCGTTCATGCTGGGGGTGCAGATGGGCTGTCAGCAGACCTTCCTGGCTTTAGGTCAGGCCAAGGTGTCTTTGATTTTAGCGCTTTTGCGAAAGATCATTCTGCTGATTCCACTGGTCTACATCCTGCCGTATTTTCTTTCGGACAAAGTGTTTGCGGTTTTCCTGGCGGAGCCGGTGGCCGACGTGATTGCGGCAGTGAGCACGGGTGTGGTTTTTACCTTTCAATTTCGCAAAATTTTACATGGAATGGACAAGAGAAGCATATAAAAAAACTTACCAGGGAAATTATCCTCGTCTTCTGTGAAAACTAACGTCGAATCGGAGTTTGGAAAGGAGACGAGATTATGTTTAAACACGAAAAAAAATTATTGCAAGAGGTCCGGGTGGATCGGCCCAATCCCAATTACGCGGCCCTTCTTCAAGAACAGCTGGGCGGGCCTCAGGGCGAACTGAAATCCGCCATGCAGTATATCGCGCAAAGCCAGCGAATCAAGGATAAGGAAATCAAGGATCTGTTTATGGATATCGCGGCCGAGGAGCTTTGTCACATGGAAATGGTGGCGGCGGCGGTGAACCTGCTCAACGGACATCACCCGGACGCGATGAACGCTGCGATCGGGAATGTGGAGGCTCACGTTCTCACCGGCCTTACACCCATGCTGGCCAACGCGTCCGGTTATTTGTGGACCGCGGCGTATGTGAACGAGACCGGCGATCTGGCGGCGGACCTGTTGTCGGATATCGCGGCGGAGCAGAGAGCGAAGGTGGTCTATCAGAACCTGTACCGTCAAATCGACGACAAGGGTGTGAAGGAAACCATCGATTTTCTGCTCAACCGGGAAGAGGCGCACAACACCATGTTCCGCGAGGCGTTCAATAAAATTCAGGATAGCGCCGGATCGCAGCAGGATTGGGGCGTGACCGCCGATTCCAGAGTGTACTTTGACTTGTCAAGACCGGGCGGGCAGTCCTTTGATCCGGCCAAAAGCGTTCCGCCCAGCTTCAATATGTAATCATGACTTGGAGCAGCTGCCGTTTGCACAGGAAAAAACCTGTGTGGACGGCAGTTTTTTTTAATGTTAAAATGGGAAATAGTAGGATATAAATTCGGGCAGCAAAGACATTCGAGAGCGGATCGCAGGGATGAACCGATGGGAATTTCGATAACAAAAGAAGTGATGATGAGTCTGCAAAACGGCAGCGATATTCGGGGGGTCGCCTCGGAGGGCGTGGAAGGGCAGCCGGTCAACTTTACCGGGGAGGCGGCTCACAGGATCGCCAGAGCCTTTGTCCGCTGGCTTTCGCAAAAGAAGGGTTGTGCCGTGTCGGAGCTGACGCTTTGCGTGGGACATGATTCCAGGATTACCGCGTTGCCGCTTTCGCAGTGGATATTAAAAGGCATTAAAGCGGAAGGGGCCTCGGCCGTATTCTGCGGGCTGGCCACCACCCCGTCCATGTTCATGGGAACGCTGTTTGAGGAAACGCGGTTTGACGGCACCATGATGATCACGGCCAGTCATTTGCCGTTCAACCGAAACGGCATCAAATTCTTTGACCGGGAGGGCGGACTCGAGAAGGCGGACATTACCTGGATTTTGGAGCAGGCGGCGGCGTTTCCCGAAGAGGAAACGGAAGAGTCGGAACCGACGGATGCCGAAGTCCCTCAAATCGATCTGCTTTCGATCTACGCTGCGTTTCTATGTCAAAAGATTCGGGCCGCCGTAAACGCGCCGGATTACGATCACCCTCTGACCGGTCTCCATGTGATCGTGGACGCGGGCAACGGAGCGGGTGGATTTTTTGCCCGACAGGTGTTGGGCTGCCTGGGAGCGGACTTTTCGGGAAGCCAGTTTCTGGAGCCGGACGGCATGTTCCCCAATCACGTTCCCAACCCGGAAAACGCGGAGGCCATGAAGGCCACCCGTGAAGCGGTTTTGGCCGGGCAGGCGGATCTGGGCCTTTGCTTTGACACGGACGCGGATCGAATGTCGGCGGTGCTGTCCGACGGCACGGAGGTCAACCGGGACGCTATGATTGCCATGATCGCCGCGATCATCGCACCGGATTATCCGGGGGGAACCATCGTGACGGATTCGGTGACCTCGGACAAGCTTACCGCATTTCTTCAGCGGGACTTGGGCCTGAAACATCATCGGTTTAAGAGGGGTTATAAAAATGTGATCAATGAGGCCAAGCGTTTGAATGGAGAAGGTGTTCTGTCTCCGCTGGCCATGGAGACCTCGGGTCATGGCGCGCTGTCGGAAAATTACTTTTTAGATGACGGAGCTTATCTGGCGGTCAAGCTGCTGATCGCCGCCGCCAGGGCGCATCGGGAAGGAAAAAAAATCGATTCTTTGATCGAAGGCTTCGAACGGCCTTACGAATGTGAGGAATATCGCATCAAGATCAAAGAGGCGGACGCTCAGGAATGCGGGAAGAGGGTGCTGGCGGCTTTTGAACGCCGGGCAAGGGAACGGGGGATCACCATCGCTCCCAATTCCTACGAGGGTGTACGCCTTACCTTTGGAGACGGGTCTTCCGCGGGGGGAGGTTCCTCCGCTGGGGGAGATTCTTGCGCGGGGGGAACTTCCTGCGCGGGGGGAAGTTACTCCGCTGGGGGAGGTTCCTTCGCTGGGAGAGGAACTTCCGTTGACAGTCGAGACGTTCGAGGAGAGGAAGCCTGGCAAACCGCTTCGGGCTGGATCCTGCTGCGCATGTCTCTCCACGACCCGCTGATGCCGCTGAATCTGGAAGGAGACCGACCGGGGGATTGCCGGAAGCTGAAGACGGCGGCGTATGAGCTGTTGAAGGATTGCCAAGGGCTGGACCTATCGATGCTGGAATGATAGGGTGTCCGGTGCGGGAGTGATAGGGTGTTCGGTGCGGGAGTGATTGGGTGTCAGTTTTGGAATAGATTATGGAACATAGTGTTCCCGAGCAGTTCGGCCTTTTTTCGTAGAATTTGAAAATTGGTCGAAAAAAATGTAAAATTAAGGTGAATAAGTCAGCAAAACAGCACGAAATCGTGCTGTTTTGCATTCTTTTCGACTTTATTTCGCTGCGACGGGCAGACAGATCGAAAACAGGCCGTCCGTTTCGACCGATTGGGGTTATTTCTTAAAAAAGTCGAAGGACGGCCCGAACCGCGGCAAATTTACATGATTCGCCAGCTCCGCAGCAAGCCTCGCCAGCTCCGCAAGACGCAGACTTCGCCAGCTCCGCATGGTGCGCACAAGCCTCACAAGCTCCGCAGCAAGCCTCGTCAGCTCCGCAAGACCGATTACAGTCCCAGCTGTTCGGCCAAATCATTGAGGTAGACCCAGCGATCCATTTTATCGGAAAGGGCGGCATCCAGCCGCTCTTTTTCTTGCAGCAGCTCCTGCAGCTTGTCGTAATTGGTGGACTGAGCGGCGATGTTCCGGTCCGTTTCCTTGATTCGTTCTTCCAGCTCGGCGATTTCCCGGTCTATGGTATCGAACTCCCGCTGTTCGTTATAGGTGAACTTTTTCTTTTCCTGTTTGGGACTCGAGGAATCGGGGCGCGGAGCGGACGATCCCGCGGCAGGTGCTTTTGCCGAGGCTTTCCGCTCTTGTTCCTGCTTTTCCTGCGCCTGTTTCCGCTCCTGTTCCTCCATTTCACGAATTTCCATATAATCCGTGTAGCCGCCGGGATAGTGGCCTACTCGGCCACCTTCCTCAAAGGCGAAGATTCTCACACAGAGACGGTCCAGAAAATACCGGTCGTGGGACACGATGATCACCGCTCCGGGAAAGCTGTCCAGATAATCCTCGAGAATGGCCAGGGTAGTGATATCCAGATCGTTGGTGGGCTCGTCGAACAGCAGCACATTGGGAGCTTCCATCAGAACACGGAGCAGATACAGCCGCCGTTTTTCTCCTCCGGAGAGACGGCCCAGCTCCACGGAATGCATGGAGCTGGGGAACAGAAAGCGTTCCAGCATCTGGGAGGCGGAAATGATACCGTCGTTGGTCCGCACATTGAAAGCCACCTCCTGAACGTAGTCGATGACCCTGGTGGAGGGATTCATTTCGGTGTTTTCCTGAGAAAAGTATCCGATGCGAACCGTATCGCCCACCTCGACCGTTCCGCTGTCCGGCAAAACCAGCCCTTGAATGATCTTCAGCAGGGTGGATTTGCCGCTGCCGTTGGGGCCGATGATTCCCACCCGGTCATTGCGCAGCAGAATATAATCGAAATCGCTGATCAGTGTTCGATCGCCGGAAGCTTTCGAAAGGTGGTTGATTTCAATCACCTTTTTCCCCAGACGGCTGGCTACGGAATCAATCTGTGTTTGGGAGCTGTCGATGGAAAGACGGCTGTTCTTCAGCTCCTCAAACCGTTCGATCCGAGATTTGGCCTTGGTGCTTCTGGCCTGAGCGCCCCGGCGAATCCAGGCCAGCTCCTTTTTATAGATGGCCTGACGCTTGCGTTCGCTGGCCAGGGCCATTTCCTGACGGGCTTCCTTCGCTTCGAGATAGTAGGAATAGCTGCCGTCGTAACGAGATAGGGTTCCGTTTTCCAGCTCGAGGATTCCGTTGGTGACGCGGTCCAGAAAATAGCGGTCATGGGTGATCATCAGCAAAGAGCCCTTATACCGCCGCAGGTACTGTTCCAGCCACTCCACCATATCGCTGTCCAGATGATTGGTGGGCTCGTCGAGAATGAGCAGTTCCACGTTTCGGACCAGACAGGCGGCCAGAGCCACGCGCTTGCGCTGTCCGCCGGAGAGCGTGTCCACCGGAGCGTCAAAATCCGTGATTCCCAGACGGGTGAGAATGTTCTTGCATTCGTATTCCTTGGCGCCGCTGTCCGCCGTGTCGGAAAGAACCTGAGAGAGAATGGAAGCGTTTTGCCGAAACACCGGATTTTGGGGAAGATAACCGATGCGCGTGCCGCCGGTGAGGATCACCGTTCCGGAATCCGGGTCCTCCTGGCCGGCGAGAATCCGCAGGAACGTGGATTTGCCAGTTCCGTTGACCCCGATCAGTCCCAGCTTTTCTTTCTCGTGAATACTGAGGGAGAGGCCGGACAGCAGGGGCTTTTCCGTATAAGATTTGGATATGTCGGCTGCGTTCAGTAGTATCATGCCAGCTCCAGAGCGACTTTCATCATGTCGGTAAAGGTCGTTTCCCGTTCCGCGGAGGTGGTTTCCTCACCGGTGAGGAAGTTGTTGCTGATGGTCATGATGGCCAATGCCTTGGCGCCTGCCGCCGCGGCGTTCATATAGAGGGCTGCGGCTTCCATTTCAACGGCCAGAACACCCATATCGGCCCAGGGCTTCCACCAGTTTTCGCCGTTTTCATAAAACACGTCTCCGGAGATGATGTTTCCGGCGTGGACGGTGAGACCCAAGTGGTCCGCGGAGGCTTTGGCGGCCAGCAGCAGATCAAAATCCGCCGTAGGAGCATACGTGCCGGGAAGACCGTAGGTATGGGCGTAGTTCGAATCGGTGGACGCGCTGACGCCTAAAACGATGTCCCGCACATGGACCTGGGGCTGGAAGGAACCGGCCGTTCCGATGCGGATCAGATTTTTTACCCCGAAGAAGTGAATCAGCTCGTAGGAATAGATTCCCATGGAGGGCATCCCCATGCCAGTCCCCATGACGGAAATCGATTTTCCCCGATAGGTGCCGGTGTAGCCCAGCATGCCCCGGATCTGATTGAAGCAGACCGGCTGCTCCAGAAATTGCTCTGCGATGAACTTCGCTCTTTGCGGGTCCCCCGGAAGCAGAATCGTTTCGGCGATGTCGCCTTTGTTTGCGTTGATGTGTGCGGTTGCCATATGTGTTCTCCTTTTTTGTTTCATTAAGATCGTTAGAGATTTTCAAAAAACTCATACCCGTTTCATTGTTTTATTGCACCATATCGATCGCTTCCGCTCGACCGCGCCGAGATGGATCAATGCGATCCACCGATCCTTTCGGCGTTGCCCCTTTGCCCAAAGAGCGTGTCGACGCGATTTGCCGGCAAAACGGACAGCAGGCGGCTTCGCCGCTCGGGTGCCGAGCGGTAGATTGTGATGAAATAAACCTCACGGTCCGGTGGTGTTTATTATACCATAATTTAATTTCTTTCGTACGCTTTTTTATTGGAGCGGTTCTTTACTTAAATCGCGATTTGGGGTATGATAACTCTATGCAGATACGCCTCAGTTAAGGAGAATGAAAATGAATCAAGAAATGGGAGAATTAGAGGTCAGAAGGAAAGAGCTTCGACCGATCGAAACCCTTAAAGAGATGCTTGATGGGAGCGCCCGGCTCTACGCGGACAATCCCGCGTTCCTGATCAAAAAGGAAAAGGGCGGAGAATACCAAAACATCACATATACACAGTTAAAAAACGACGTGGATGCCCTGGGGACTCAGCTGATCTCCATGGGACTTTCCGGAGAGAAGATCGCGGTGATCGGAGAGAACTGCTACGATTGGATCGTGACCTATCTGGCGGTGGCCAACGGCACCGGCGTCATCGTTCCGCTGGACAAGGAGCTGACTCAGGAAGAAATCTACAACCTGCTGTCCATCTCCGAAGCCAAGGCCGTATTTTTCACCAAATCCTATGGCAAATATTTTGAGGATTACGAGATTCCGTTCAAAATTGAAATGAAGCTCTACGGAGACCGCACGGATCTGTCGGAGCAGCTTCCGGTCTGTGAGGACGCGTCGCCGGGCAAGCTCTTGATTTGGGACGAACTGGTCGGCGCGGGAGAGGAGCGACTGGCTCGGGGGGATCGAAGCTTTGTGGATGCGGTGGTTCCGCCGGATGAAATGCGGATTCTGCTGTTCACCTCCGGGACGACGGAGGCGGCCAAGGGCGTGATGCTTTCTCATCGAAACATCGCTTCCAACGTGGTGGACACCTGCAAGATCGCCCACATCCTTCCTTCGGACCGCACCCTTTCCATCCTGCCGATTCACCACACCTTTGAGTGTACCATGGGCATGATTCTGGTGCTGTATCGGGGCGCGTCCACGGCCTTTTACGAAGGCTTGAAATACGTGACCAAAAATCTGGCGGAGGCTCAGGCCACCGTTTTGATCGGAGTGCCTCTGATCTTCGAAAATATCTATGACAAGGTTTGGAAGCAGGCGGAAAAGCAAGGAAAAGCGGCGACGCTGCGGAAAGGCATCAAGCTCAATCGCGCTCTTTCGGCAATGAATATCAATTTGAGCAGGAAAATTTTCAAGAGCGTCTTGGACAAATTCGGAGGCAAGCTGCGGCTGATCATCACCGGTGCCGCGGGCATCGATCCCAATGTTTGCCGGGGATTTGAAGATCTGGGGCTTCGGGTGCTGCAGGGATACGGTCTCACGGAGTGCTCCCCTCTGGTTTCGGGAACTCCCGATTACTGCAATACCTACAAGAAGGCCGGCTCGGTGGGGCCCTGTGTGGATCAGGGAGAGCTGCGGATCGACAATCCCGACGAGGATGGGATCGGAGAAATCGTGTTCCGGGGTCCCAATGTCATGCTGGGCTATTACAACATGCCGGAGCGCACCAATGAAGTATTGAAGGACGGCTGGTTCCATACCGGCGATCTGGGCTTTCTGGATCAGGACGGCTGGCTTTATATCGCGGGACGTCAGAAAAACGTCATCGTGACCAAGACGGGCAAGAATATTTATCCCGAAGAGGTGGAGGCCTATCTCAACCGGAACGATTACATTTCCGAAAGCATGGTCTACGGAACCGACACGGAGGAGGATACGCTGGTGAGCGCCCAGGTGCGGCCGGATTATGAAAAGATCGCGGAGGAGTTCGGAGCGGATTACGGCGATTTGGAAATCGAAAAGCTGTTGAAAAAGAGTGTGAGCGAGGTCAACGAAGCCCTGCCGATTTACAAGCGGGTACGAGTGGTTTCGGTCCGCAAGGAGGAATTCATAAAGACCACCACACAGAAGATCAAACGGTATCAAAATTTTTAATCACCGAATGACGTGAAACGATTAAACTATAACATATATTATGTCAACGCCTGCCGGATCGAGAACCGACAGGCGTTTTCAAGGAGAACTACGTGAAAGAATTGATCGAACGCTGCCTTCACTGGGAGCAGATGAAGAGCTGTGCGAAAGAAAACTGCCGGTATGCCGTCAATCGAGCGGTGATTCAAAAGGAATCCCGCCGCCTGGTGGTGGAGATCGAAACCAATTTCATCTTTCCTTATGGAGATACCATCAAGATGAAGGAGCTGCTGAAGACACAGTTTCCCGATCTGGCCGGCGTGGATTTCAAGTTTACATATGAAAACGTCCTCCATTCGGAGGAGGAGGTCGTCCGCCTGGCGGTGCCGCATATGATTGAGGAAATCAACGGAGAATACGCGCACTTGACCAAGACTATCTTTACGGATCAGGTTTCTCTGGGAGAGGACCGGGTGGAGATCATGGCCTTGGGAGCGGTGGCGGTTCGGGAGCTCAATGAACGAACTGCGGACCTGTTTTCCCGGATATTGAAACGGGATTTCGGGATGGATCGCAAGGTGGTGTTTCGGAATAATCAGGACAGCTACGTGGAAAAAGCCAGAGAGAGAGCCCGGCTGGAAGCGGAGGAGCTGGCGGCGGTGGAGGCGGCTATCAAAGAGGCGGAACGGAACAACGCCGGAAAAAGCGCGGCACCGGCAAACGGCTTCGGCGGTGGATTTTCCGGTGGCGGCGGCTTTACCGGAAATGGCAGCGGATTTTCCGGAAATGGCGGCAAGCCTTGGAAGGGCGGCGGCGGAAATCGTTCGGCCAAGTATACCCCCGTGGTGGGCAGTCGGATCATGGGCAAGCCCATAAATGAGCCGCCGGTCCGAATCAACGATGTCGATCAGGAGAGCGGAACGGTCGTCATCGAAGGACAGGTATTCGGCAAGGACAATCGGCAGACCAAGACCGGAAAGCAGATTGTCACCTTGCTGATTACGGATTTCTCCAATTCGATCTGCGTGAAAATCTTCGCCAGCGAAGAAAAGTGGAACGATATCGACGAGCACGTCAAATCAGGGGATCGAGTGAAAATTCGGGGCAACGCGGAGTACGATACCTTTGAAAATTGTGTGGTCCTCATGGGAAAGGATCTGGAAAAGCTGCCGCCGCCGGAAAAACGGCAGGACACCAGTGAAGAGAAGCGAGTGGAGCTTCACATCCATACGAAGATGAGCGCCATGGACGGACTGACCGAGATCGGAGATCTGGTCAAGACGGCGGGACGCTGGGGACATAAGGCGCTGGCCATTACCGACCACGGGGTGGTTCAGGGATTTACGGAAGCCGCAAAACTGGTTAAGAAGAATAAATTGGACTTGAAATTGATTTTCGGGGTGGAAGGCTATCTGCTGGACGACGGTGGGACCGCTTCCATGTATTCCCCCGAGCTGACCACCGACGGAGAATACGTGGTATTCGATCTGGAAACCACCGGCCTTTCTCACATCAACGACGAAATCATCGAGATCGGCGCGGTAAAGGTAAAGGGCAAGGTGATCACCGATCAATTTCTCACCTTTGTCAAGCCTCGGTTGGGCTATATTCCCGAAAAGATTACGGAGCTGACCAGCATCACCTGGGATCAGGTGAAGGACGCGCCTTCACTGGATGACGTCTTTCCTAAGTTCATGGAGTTTATCGGCGATTTGCCTTTAGCAGCTCACAATGCTGACTTTGACGTTTCCTTTGTGAAAACCGCCTGTGAGCGGCGGGGAAGAGAACTGCCCAACTCCACGGTGGACACCCTCTTTCTGTCTCGAAAGCTGCTCCCACAGTTAAAGCGGTTCAAGCTTAATCTGGTGGCGAAGGAGCTGGAGGTTTCACTGGAAAATCACCATCGGGCGGTAGATGATGCGATCTGCTGCGCGGGGATTCTGATCAAGCTCTATGAAAAGCTGGAGGAAGCGGGGGTTACCCGGCTCTGTGATCTGGATAAGACTCTGGGGGAAGGGATCGACTATAAGACGGGGAGTACCAATCACATCATTCTGTTGGCCCAAAATCAAGTGGGTTTAAAGAATCTTTACAAATTGGTGTCCATGTCCCATCTGGATTATTTTTATAAGAAACCGAGAATTCCCAAGTCCGTGCTGCTGGAATATCGGGAGGGAATCATCGTGGGCTCCGCCTGTGAAGCGGGGCAGCTGTATCAAGCCGTGCTGGGCAAAAAATCGGATCGGGAAATCGAAGAGATCCTCAAGCTGTATGATTATCTGGAAATTCAACCCCTGTCCAACAATCAATTTTTGGTAGACCAGGGCAAGGTGGCCGGCGTGGAGGATTTGCGGCAGATCAACCGTCGGATCATCGCCTTGGGCAAGAAGTACGGCAAGCCGGTGGTAGCCACTACGGACGCGCACTATCTGGAACCGTCGGAAGCGATTTATCGAAAGATTTTAATGGCGGGTCAAGGCTTCAAGGATATCGAGGACGGAGAAGGACTGTATTTTCGTACCACGGACGAAATGTTGGAGGAGTTTTCCTATTTGGGAGCCGATCTGGCCCATCAGGTGGTCATCGACGCTCCCAATCTGATCGCCGACTGGGTGGAGCCGGTAATCCCGGTGCCGGAAGGAAAGTTTCCGCCGAAGATCGACGGAGCGGAGGAAAAGCTGTACAACCGCTGCATGGACAACGCGCATCGGATCTATGGCGATCCACTGCCGGAGCTGGTGCAGAAGCGTTTGGAAAAGGAGTTGAACTCCATCATCAGCAACGGCTACGCGGTCATGTATGTCTCGGCGGAGCTTCTGGTACAGAAGTCCCTGTCGGACGGTTATCTGGTCGGATCCCGTGGCTCGGTAGGATCTTCCTTTGCGGCCACCATGGCCGGAATCACGGAGGTGAATCCGCTGCCGCCGCACTATATCTGCGATAATCCGGACTGCAAGCATTACGAGTTCATATTGGACGGAAGTTACGACTGCGGTGTGGATATGCCCGAGAAGATGTGCCCGGAGTGCGGTAAGCCTTATCGGAAGGATGGGTTCAATATTCCTTTTGAAGTTTTTCTGGGATTCGAGGGGGACAAGGAGCCTGATATCGACTTGAATTTCGCCGGCGAGTATCAGCCGGTGGCTCATAAATTCGTAGAAGAAATTTTCGGAAAGGAAAACGTGTACCGAGCGGGAACCATCGGCACGGTGGCCACCAAGACGGCCTATGGTTTTGTAAAGAAGTATTTTGAAGAACGAAATCAGGTGGTCAACAAATGGGAAGTGGAACGGCTGGCGGTGGGCTGTACCGGTGTTCGGCGAACCACGGGTCAGCATCCCGGCGGTATCATCATCGTTCCCCGGGGGCACGAAATCTACGAGTTCTGTCCCGTACAGCATCCGGCGAACGATGTCAACACGGATATCGTCACCACTCATTACGATTATCACTCCATCGACGAGAACCTTCTCAAGCTGGACATACTGGGACACGACGGTCCGTCCATGATCCGTCAGCTTCAGGACATTACGGGTCTGGACCCTCTGACCGTTCCGCTTCGTGATAAAAAGGTGGACAGCATCTTCAACGGGATCGAAGGGCTGGATATTAAAATAGAAGATTATAAATTCGCCCACGGGAGCTATGGCATTCCGGAATTCGGCACCAAATTTGTTCGCCAGATGCTGGATGACACCAAACCTGGCAAGTTTGCGGACCTGGTCCGCATTTCCGGCTTCTCTCACGGTACGGACGTGTGGATCAACAACGCGCAGGAGTTTATCCGCAGCGGCGAGGCCACCATGACCGATGCCATTTCCACACGGGATGACATCATGAACTACCTGATTTTGAAGGGGGTTCCCAACAAGACCTCGTTCAAGATCATGGAATGCGTTCGAAAGGGGAAAGGACTGACGGACGAACAGGTACAGGTAATGGAAGAAAACGATGTTCCCCAGTGGTACATCGAATCCTGTCGGAGGATCAAATACATGTTCCCCAAGGCCCATGCCGTGGCTTATGTGATGACCTCCTATCGGATGGCGTATTATAAAGTGTACTATCCGGCGCCCTTTTACGCGGTATTCTTCACCACGAAGATCGCGGATTTCAATTCGGAGGTTATCATGAAGGGAATCCATTCCGTTTGGAGACGGATGCAGGAAATCGACGAGAAGGGCAAGCTGGCCACCAAGAAGGAAGAGGACGAGGTGGTGGTGCTGGAAGTCGCCTACGAGATGTACGCCCGAGGTTATGAGTTCCTGCCGGTGGATCTGGAACGGTCCGACGCCACCAAATTTCAAGTGGTGGACGGAAAAGTGCTGCTGCCGTTCCTGGCCTTGACGGGAATGGGAGAAAAAGCGGCCAGAGCACTGGCGGAAGAGGCGAAAAAAGGCGAATTTTTCTCGATTGACGATATGAAGATCCGGGCAAAGCTCAATAAGACGGCCATCGAGGCGCTTCAGGTTCACGGAGTGCTTTCCGGATTGCCCGAATCCAATCAGCTCAGCCTGTTCTAACCGCTGGTTTCCTGTGCCTGACTTCATTTTAGGGCTTGCAAACACAGGAAAACTGTGGTATTGTATACCTGCGTATGAAAATACGCACGGTATCGTATACTTTTTGAGTAGAAGAGTGGGCAATCCCACTCTTTCATTTTTAGTAAGATAGGGGCGATTTAAGGAAGCATGGCAAAGAAGAAGATTACGGAGCTGGTGGCCCAGGAACTTTCCGATTTCCTGACAGAAAATGGCTACGAGCTGTTTTTTGTGGAATTCGTTAAAGAAGCGAAGGACTGGTATTTGAGGGTTTATATTGATAAAGCGGGCGCTCCGAAGGACGATCATGTGAGCACGGACGACTGCGAAAAGGTCAGTCGTTTTCTCAGCGAGCGTCTGGACGCACTGGATCCTATCGAGCAGAACTATATTCTTGAGGTTTCGTCGCCGGGAATGGACCGGCCTCTTCGGAATGAAAAGGATTACGAAACCTATCGGGGGGAGTTGGTGGAGATTAACTTGTATCAAGCGGTGAACGGCAGCAAGCAGCTCACCGGTCTTCTGCAAGGACTGTCCGACGGAGTGGTGACGCTTCGAACGGATGAAAAAGGAACCACCGTGGAGATCCCATTGGATCAGATTGCAAAGACAAAGCTGGCAGTTGTTTTTTAAGGAGGACGAAAAAACGGCATGAACAAGGAATTTATTTTAGCAGTGGAGGAATTGGAGAAGGAAAAAGGCGTCTCCAAAGACCTTCTGATCGAAGCCATCGAATCGGCTTTGGTCTCGGCTTACAAGAAGAACTACGGAACGTCACAGAACGTGCGCGTCAACATCGATCGGATGACCGGAGATATCGATGTGTTCATGCGCAAGGACGTGGTGGAGGAAGTGGAAGATCCCTTCAGCCAGATTTCCGTTTCGGACGCCAGAGAAATCGATCCCAACTTTGCGGCCGGGGATGTGGTGGAAAACCAGGTGACTCCAAAGGACTTCGGACGGATCGCGGCACAGACTGCCAAGCAGGTAGTGGTGCAGCGCATCAGAGAAGCGGAACGGGGAATGATCTATGATGACTATATCAACCGTCAGAGCGAGATCGTCAACGGCGTGATCCAGCGGATCAGCAACGACACCGTGTTCATCAACATGGGGCGCACCGAGGGGATTCTGGCCGCCAACGAGCAGGTCAACGGGGAAGTGTATCAGGTCAACAATCGAATCAAGGTCTATATCATGGATGTAAAACGGACACCGAAAGGCCCTCAGGTCTATCTGTCCCGGTCCCATCCCGGATTGGTCAAGCGGCTGTTTGAATTAGAGGTTCCCGAAATTCAGGACGGCATCGTGGAGATCAAGAGCATTTCCAGAGAAGCCGGCTCCCGCACCAAGATCGCCGTCTATACGGAAGATGAAAATGTGGATCCGGTGGGCGCCTGTGTGGGAACGCGGGGAACGCGGGTCCAGGCCATCGTCGACGAGCTTTACGGGGAGAAAATCGACATCATCAACTGGAGCGAGGATCCGGCGGAGCTGATCCGCAGCGCCCTTTCTCCCGCCAAGGTGGAGCAGGTGATCATCGAGGACGAAGAGCGTTCCGCTACGGTGATCGTTCCGGATTATCAGCTGTCTCTGGCCATCGGAAAGGAAGGGCAGAACGTTCGTCTGGCCGCGAAACTGTGCGGCTGGAAGATCGATATCAAAAGCCACTCTCAGTATTATCCCGACGGAGCGGAGTTTCCGGATTACGCCGACGAGGAGGACGCCGTGCTCGGCCAAGAGAGCGGCGAGGACGTGGTGATCGAAGAAACGGCCGCGGAGTTGGTCGAGGACGAATAGAAGAGGCGCGGAAGGAGGCGGTTTGATGAAAGCAAAGAAGATTCCCCTGCGGAGATGCGCGGGCTGCATGGAGTCAAAACCGAAGAAAGACCTGATCCGCATCGTGTCTACGCCGGAGGGTGAAATCAGGATCGATCTCACAGGCAAGGCCAATGGGCGCGGCGTTTACCTCTGCCCCAAGTCGGAGTGCTTCGCTCTGGCCCGAAAGAAGAAAGCCATCGGACGGAGCCTGGATGTGAGCATTTCGGAGGAACGGCTGAATCAGCTGTTTGAGGAGTTGAAGGAGCATGAGGAAAAAGATTCATAGTTATCTGGGTTTTGCGAAACGATCGCGAAATCTGGTTACGGGATATAACACCTGTATGTATGGTCTCAAAGGCGGAAAGATCAAGCTGCTGATCCTGACGGAAGGATTGGCGGAAAATACCGTTAAGAAGTTTACCAAGGCGGCGGCGGACCGAAACGTTCCGCTGCGGACCTACGGAACGTCGGAAGAGCTTTCCCGAGTCGTGGGGGAAGAAGGAACCGGAATTTTCGGGATTACCGATTCGCAATTTGCCCGGACCATACTGAAGGAAATCGATACTGTTGAAATGGAGCCATAAAAATGGAGTAAAAAAGAAAAGGAGGTGTGCCTATGTCGATTAGAGTTCGTGAACTCGCAGAAGAGCTGAAAATGGACAGCAAGGAATTAACCGATAAAATAAAAACCATGGGCATCGACGTAAAGAGCCAGCTTTCCGTAATTTCGGATATTGATGTGATCGCCATCCGCAATGTCATCCTGCACAAGGATACGGAAAATGCCGAGGCAAAGATTATACAGGTGGAGGAGAATAAAACCTCGATGAAGCCTGCCAAACCCGCAAAGAAGGAGACCAAAGCGGCACCCAAGAAAACCGCCGCGGCCAAGCCGGCGGCCAAGAAAGCGGCAGAGCCGGCGGCGGAGACCGCAGCTCCCCGGGAAGCGGCCTTAAAGAAAACGGAGCCGAAGAAAAGCGAGCCCGCGGCCGACGTCGCCGCAGAGCCTGCCGCGGTTCGGACACAGAGCGTGAAAAAGACGGCGCAGAGCAAACCCGCTCCGGCACAAAGCGGTACGCAGAGTCAGCATGGCGGTTCGCATTCCAACGGCCAGAGCGGCCAGCAGCAGCGCACGGGCGGCCAGCATTCCGGCAGTCAGGGCAGTCAAGGCGGTCAGGGTGGTCAGCATTCCGGCAATCAGGGCGGTCAGCAGCAGCGGACCGGAGGACAGCAGCGTCTGGTGGGAGGTCAAGGCTCCCAGGGTGGTCAGCGCACGGGCGGTCAAAGCGGCCAGCAGCGCACGGGCGGCCAGCATGCCAATGGTCAGAGCGGCCAGCAGCAGCGCACGGGCGGCCAGCGTTCCAATAGCCAGGGCGGCCAGCAAAGGACCGGCGGCCAGCAGCATTCCAACGGACAGAGAAGCTCCGCGGCTCCGGGAAAACCAGCCGGAAGAGACGGACGCAGAGACCAGAAGGGCCCCAAGAGAGAATACAAGAAGCTGGACTTAACAAAGGCGGCACCCAAAAAGCACAATAAGTATAAGACGGATAAACCGGTGGAAGAGACTCTGGAGGACCAGATCGGGGAAGAACTGCCCGTGGGCACCAAGATCATCAATGTTCCGATCACCGTAAAAGGACTGTCCGAACAGATCG
The DNA here is from genome assembly GCA_959606705.1 of uncultured Bacillota bacterium. Taxonomy (GTDB): domain Bacteria; phylum Bacillota; class Clostridia; order Peptostreptococcales; family Anaerovoracaceae; genus CAUHLX01. The sequence goes on from CAUHLX010000002.1 coordinate 20,824, forward strand.
AAAAATCCACTTCCGAATTGATTATGAAGCTGATGAAAATGGGGATTATGGCCAACATCAATCAGAATCTGGACGAAGACACCGTTTTGATTCTGGGCGAGGAAATGGGCATTAACATCGTCATCGGAAACGTGGCGGAAGAAGTGGTGGAGGAAGGCCTGGAGCTGTTTGAGGATAAACCGGAGGAACTGAAGCCCAGACCTCCGATCATCGCGGTCATGGGTCACGTGGATCACGGAAAAACCTCTCTTCTCGATGCGATCCGTCAAACCAATGTGACCGATCGGGAAGCGGGTGGGATCACCCAGCATATCGGCGCGTCCGAAGTGCGCGTCAATGGTCAGAAGATCGTGTTCCTGGATACGCCGGGCCACGAAGCGTTTACCGCCATGCGGGCCAGAGGTGCCTATGTCACGGACATTGCCGTTTTGGTAGTCGCCGCGGACGACAGCGTGAAGCCGCAGACCGTGGAAGCGATCAGCCACGCCAAGGCCGCGGGGGTTCCCATCATCGTGGCCATCAATAAGATCGATAAGCCGGGAGCCAATGCCGACAAGGTAAAGCAGGATCTCACCGAACACGGAATTCTGGTGGAGGATTGGGGCGGAGACGTGATCTGCGTTCCGGTATCCGCCAAATCCGGAGAGGGCATCGACAGTCTGCTGGAGATGATCCTTCTGCAGGCGGAAATTCTGGAGTTGAAAGCCAATCCCAACCGTCTGGCCATGGGCAACGTCATCGAAGCCCGGCTGGATAAGGCCAAGGGGCCGGTGGCCACACTGCTGGTTACCAACGGAACGCTTCAGTCCGGGATGTCCGTGGTGGCGGGTACCTGCAGCGGCAGAATCCGCGCCATGACCAACTATAAAGGAGATTCCATCCGCAAGGCGACTCCTGGTACGGCGGTGGAAATTCTGGGTCTGACTGAAGTGCCCCAGGCCGGTGACGAGTTCAACGCGGTCCGGGAGGACAAGGTGGCCCGAGAGATTGCCGAAAACCGCAGAATCAAGCTGCGGGAGGAAGTGATGGCCAGAAATTCCGGAACGACGCTGGAAGAGCTGTTCACTCAAATCCAGGAAGGCGAGGTCAAGGAATTGAACCTGATCATCAAGGCTGACGTTCAAGGCTCCGTGGGAGCGCTGATTGCTTCTCTCGAAAAGCTGAAGAACGAAAATGTCAAGGTGAAAATCGTGCACTCCGGAGTGGGTACCATCACCGAGTCCGACGTCATGCTGGCCAATACCACCGGGTCCATCATCATCGGGTTCAACGTTCGTCCCAGCAGCACCGTCACGGTTATGGCGGAACGGGACAACGTGGAGATTCGAAGCTATCGGGTCATCTACGAGGTGATCGACGAAATCGAAGCGGCGATGAAGGGCATGCTGGATCCTGAATATAAAGAAGTGGTTTTAGGCAAACTAGAGATCAGAAACACATTCAAGGTACCGGGAGCCGGCACGGTTGGCGGCGCATACGTACTGGAAGGAAAGGTTCAGCGCAACGCTGAAATCAGACTGGTACGTGACGGAATCGTCATTCACGAGGGCAAGATCTCCTCGCTCAAACGGTTTAAGGACGATGTCAAAGAAGTGGCTCAGGGCTACGAATGCGGAATCGGAATCGATAATTACAATGACATCAAGGAAGGCGACATCATAGAAGCCTTTAAGATGGAGGAAGTTGAAAGGAAGTAAAGAACACATGGGCAAAGGCTATCGGGCGGGACGTCTGGGCGAAGAAATCCGCCGGATCACCAGCGACCTGCTGTTAAAGGAATTGAAAGACCCCCGGCTGACGGAGAGAATGGTCAGTGTTTCGGCGGTGGAGGTCACCGATGACGGGAGCTACGCCACGCTGTACGTGACTATTTTAGGCACCAGCGCGGCGCAGAACGCCAGCGAGGAAGAGAAAGCCGAAGTTCTGGCGGCGTTTCAAAGCGCCAAGGGGCTGATCCGCAAGGAAATCGGCAGACAGGTAAAGCTTCGCCATACTCCGGACCTGCAGTTTAAGATCGATACTTCGATGGAGTACGGTCGCCATATCGAACAGATCATCGACGAATTGGGAATCGAGGAAGATGAAGAATAATTCATTGAAGGAAATAGAAGACGCGCTCTTAGCCGCCGGACGGATCCTGGTGCTGCCCCATGTCAACATGGATGGCGACACTCTGGGATCCTCCGTGGCTCTTTGCCGCGCGCTGCGTTTGTCGGGAAGAGAGGCTATGGTTTTGATCGACGAGGCCATTCCCGACAATCTCCGGTTTTTGGATCACGGCGAGTGCGCCGCCGATCCGGAGGCGATGAAAGAGGTCGAGCTCTGTGTGGCGGTGGATTGCAGTGACCTGCATCGGTTGGGATCGCGGAAGGATTCTTTTCTGCGGGCGCCTCGTAAAATCTGTGTGGATCATCATGAAACCAATGACAGCTTTGCGGATCTGAACTACATAGAGCCCTTTACGGCGGCCACGGGGGAGATCATTTACCGTTTGCTTTCGCGGATGAGCGATACCTGTGGAAAGGAACTGATCGATCGGGAAGCCGCGGAGGCAATTTACGCGGCCATCGTCACGGATACCGGCAATTTTCAGTATTCCAATACCACGGCTCAGACCCATCTGATTGCCGCCGACCTGTTTGGAAAGGGCATCGATCACTCCGGCGTTTCCGTAGAGCTTTACCAAAATATGAGAGCGGAACGGCTGATGCTTCAAACCAAAGCGCTGGAGACCATGGAATTTTTTTGCCAGGGCCATGTCAACCTGGCGTATGTCACTCAGGACATGCTGAAAGAAACCGGAGCGGCGATGGATGAAACCGAAGGAGTGGTAGAAACACTGCGCAATATCCGCAATGTGGAAATCTCTATCTTTTTGAAGGAGCACGCCCCGGAGGAGATCAAGGTGAGTTTTCGAGCCAAGAGCTTCGGCAACGTCGCTTCGATTTCCGCAGCGTTCGGCGGCGGCGGACATAAAAAAGCGGCGGGCTGCACCATCAGAAAGCCTTTGAAGGAAGCCATCGAACTGGTTCGGAAGGAAGTCGAGACGCAGTTTCAAGGGCAGGAAAGCCTGTTGAATCAGGAAGAGATACGATAGAAGGAGCAATGGATTGGACCAGCGGTTTGACGAAAACACTTGCGGCATCATCAATTTGAATAAACCGGCGGGAATGACGTCCCACGACTGTGTTTCCGCCTTGCGGAGACTGACGGGGGTGCGCAGGATCGGGCATACGGGAACACTGGACCCCATGGCGACAGGGGTCCTTCCTCTGTGTATTGGCAGCGCCGCCAGGATCAACGAATATCTGGAGTTGGATTCGAAGTCCTATCGATGTACGGTGCAGCTGGGCGTGACCACCGACACGCTGGACGTGTGGGGGCAGGTCTCCACGGACTGCCGCTCCCGGCTTTTCGAAGAGCTGGGGAGTCCGCAGGAGGGACAGATCAACGAGAAGACGACGCTTCTGCTGCGAAGAGTGGAAGAGATCCTCTGGGAATTTCGCGGGGAAATCTCACAGATTCCTCCGAAGTACTCCGCCATTCGGGTGGATGGAAAGCGTCTCTACGAGTATGCCAGAAAGGGACTGGAGGTGGAGATCAAACCGCGGACCGTCTTTATTCGCGGCATCGGTTTGGTTTCCTTTCATCCGGAAAAGCTTCAGGCCTGCTTTGACGTGGAATGCTCCAAAGGAACCTATATTCGCAGCATCTGCGCTAAGCTGGGAGAAAGACTTTCCTGCGGGGCTGCCATGTGCGGACTGATTCGTACGGGAAGCGGCCGGTTTACGCTTTCGGAAGCCGTGGATCTGGAGCAGCTGAAAGAAAATCCGCAGGAGGCCTTTGATCATCTCCTGCCCGCGGATTTCCCGTTGGTTCACTTCGGAAAGATTATGGTAAACGAAAATCGAGCCAAGTGGTTTGTCAGCGGCGGCAAGCTGGCGGGGCGAGATGTGGAAATTCAAAAGGAGCCTCTTTACGGAACCGGGGAAGGGGAGCCGGAGGATGCCTTCCGACGGTGGACCTCCCAGCGGTTGAACGGCGACGATCGATTCCGCAGGGCGTATAACGTATATCGCAGGGACGGAGTGTTTTTGGGCGTTGCCGTGTATCAGCCGGAATCAGGGCTGTATCAGGCGGACAAGATATTTTGGAGACAGGGGTGAGCCGGAACCATGAAAATATTTAGCGATATGGATCACATCGGAGAAATTGGCAATACCGCGGTGGCTTTAGGCAACTTTGACGGGGTGCACAAAGGACATCAAGCTCTGATTGCCAGCACGGTGGAGAAGGCCGGAGCGGATGGCCTGAAAAGCGCGGTGTTTACGTTTACCAATCATCCGAAAAACGTCATGTCCGGTGAAAACGTGGTAAAGAATATCCTCTACTGGGATGACAAGGTGGAAATCTTAGAAAATCTGGGCGTGGATTATCTCTTCGCGCTTCCGTTC
>CAUHLX010000003.1 GCA_959606705.1 uncultured Bacillota bacterium
CGGGGGAATAGAGGAAACAAAGGTCCGCGGTCTCCGTCGATCAATGACGGAAGGCCGCGGACCTTTTTTAGATACGGACGCGGCAAATGGAGCGTCCGTAAAGCTGAGGAGGCTGAAACAGGGCGTCACCGAAACAGCTGTCCGCTGATCACCAGGCGCTGAATCTCATTGGTGCCTTCATAGATCTGCGTGATTTTGGCGTCCCGCATCATGCGTTCTACGTGATAGTCCTTCATGTAGCCGTTCCCGCCCAGCAGCTGCACGCACTCGGTGGTCACGTGCATGGCGGCGTTGGTGCAGACCAGCTTCGCTTTGGCCGCGGGCACGGTGTAGGGACGTCCGGCGTCCTTTTCCAGAGCCGCTTGGTACAGAAGGTATTTCGCTTGTTCGATTTCCAGGCTCAGCTCGACCATCTTAAAGGCCAAGTATTGGTTCTTGTACAAAGGCTTGCCGAACTGCTCCCGTTCCATCAGATAGGTCCGGGCGATTTCAAAGGCGCCTTCCGCGAGGCCCAAGCCCTGTGCCGCCACGCCGATCCGTCCCCCGTCAAGAGCTTTCATGGCGGTTTTAAATCCCTGTTCTTCCACGCCGCCTACCAGGTTTTCTTCGGGAACGATCAGGTCCTCGAAGAACAGCTCGGAAACCTGCGCAGAGCGAATCCCCATCTTGTTTTCAAGCTTTCCCACCCGGAATCCGGGGAAATTCTTTTCCACGATAAACGCGGAGAGACCCTTCTGGCCCTTTTCCGGGGCGGTCAGAGCGATGATCAGGAAAACGTCGGACAGCGGACCGTTGGTGATAAAGCATTTGGAACCGTTGATCACATAGTGGTCGCCTTTTTTGACCGCCTTGGTTACCACGCCGCCGGCGTCGGAACCGGCGCCGGGTTCGGTCAGGCCGAAGGAGCCGAAGGAACGGCCGGAGATCACCTGCGGAATGTATTTCTTCTTCTGTTCCTCGGTAGCCATGTTGTAAATGCCGCCGGCGCACAGGGAGGTGGCCACGGAGAAGGAAATTCCCAGGGAAGCGTCTACCTTGGAGATTTCCTCCACCGCCAGGACGTAGCCCATGTATCCGCCTTCGGAGCCGCCGAACTCCTTCGAGAAAGGAAGCCCCAGCCAGCCTCTGCGGCCCAGCTCCCGGTAGGCTTCCACCGGGAAGGTACTGGTTTCATCTCTTTGGATTACGCCGGGAAGCAGTTCCTTTTCCGCAAATTCCTTCACGCTTTTTCGCAGCAGCTCCTGCGCTTCCGTCAGTTCAAAATTCATATGATATGTTCCCCTTTCCAAAACTAGATTAAAATGGATTTGATCTCGAGATATTCTTCAAACTGAGTTTGGCAGTATTCTCTGCCGATGCCCGACTGCTTGTATCCGCCGAAGGGAGCGCCCAGAGTCAAGGCGCCTTCGTTGATCCGAACACCGCCGGACTCGATCTTGCGGGCAAAGGCGATGGCGTGCTTCTCTTCGCCGAATACCGCGCCGGACAGACCGTAGGGGCTGTCATTGGCAATGGCCAGAGCCTCTTCCTCGGTATCGTAGGGAAGGATGCAGAGCACCGGCCCGAAAATTTCCTCCTGAGCGATCCGCATGGAATTGGTCACATCGCTGAACACCACCGGAGATACGTAATAGCCTCGTTCCGTTTCTTCCGGGATGCTGCCTACGATCATGCGGGCGCCTTCGGCCAGCCCCAGCTCAATGTAGCTTTTCACCTTGCGGAAAGCGTTTTTATGGATCAGAGGGCCGACCACCGTCCGCGGGTCCGTGGGATCTCCCACCGTAAAGTCTTTGGAGCGCCGGATGATCTCCGCTTCCACCTCGGCCAGCCGGCTGCGGGGAACCAGCAGACGAGTGAGGGCGCTGCAGGTCTGACCCGTGTTCATGAAGCAGTCGGTAAGCGTTACCTCCGCCGCGGTGTCGATCCTTCCGTCACAAAGGAGGACCGCCGGAGACTTTCCGCCTAGCTCCAGAGTGATCTTCTTGATGTTGCCCAGGGCGAGACAGCCCACCTCCCGTCCGGCTTTGGTGGAACCGGTAAAAGAAATCATTTGAATCTCCGGATGAGCGGCCAGAACGTTGCCCACTTCCCCCCCTCTGCCGGTGACCAGATTGAAGACCCCGCAAGGGAATCCCGCGTGCTCGATGGCTTTGGCCACGAAGTAGGAAACCAGCGGCGTATACTGACTGGGCTTCAGGATCACCACGTTGCCCGCGGCCAAGGCGGGAAAAATCTTGATGGTGATCTGATCGAGAGGATAATTCCAGGGCGTCATCCCGGCTACAATACCCACCGGTTCTCTGGCGATGATGGCTCCGGGAACGGTGGAATCGTATTCGAAGAATCGGGCCATTCGGGCAAAATAACGGGCCTCCTCCGGAGCGGGGGCACAGTGCCAGTCCTGGGCCATACTTACGGGAGCGCCCAGCTCCTTGGTGACCGTTTCCGAAATTTCCTCCAGGTGATCGTCCAGGTAATCGGCCACCTTCTCCAAGAGGATGGCGCGTTCCTCCGCCGAATAGCTCCGCCAGACCTTCAGCGCCGCCTGAGCGGCTTTCACCGCCCGGTTGACATCCGTTTCGTCACCTGCCGGAACCTTGGCCAGAATTTCTCCGGTAGCCGGATTTTCCACTTCAATAAACCGGCCGCTGTGACCCTCGACCCATTTTCCGCCGAGGAATAGTTTGTATTCTCTCATAACGATCTCCCTTCCCGATATTCCAGCAAAAGCTGATCTCTGAGCGTCTCGTCCAGGTTTCCTCCGGAGATGACGATGGCGGCGTTTTTCGCGGCGATTCGGGAGGCTTCCTGTAGAACCGCGCCCACGGCGATGGCCGCGGAGGGCTCCGCCGTCACCTGCTCTTCCTCGATCAGGAGGGCGGTGGCCTTCCTGATATTGCTTTCCCGGACCTCTATGATGTCATCAATGCAGTCCCAGGCCATCCGATAGGCGATTTCACCGATTCCACCTACCAGGGCTTCACAAACGGAGGGCTCGATGGGAAACTGCTCGTAATAGACACGATCCTTCATCGCCTGAATCATGGATGGCGAAGCCTCGGTTTCCACTCCGATCACCCGGATTCCCGGCTTGATCTTCTTTGCGGCCACGCTGATTCCGGTGAGGAGACCGCCGCCGCCGATGGGAACGATGATGGTGTCGATCTCCGGGTTCTGCTCCAAAATTTCCAAACCGATGGTGCCCTGTCCGGCGTAGACCAGATAATCCCGGTAACAGGGGTCCACGAAGACCATGGAGCTGTTCTTGATGAAATCCCCCGCGATGGCCTCCGTTTCATTGTTGGTGGCGCCCACCTGCACCACCTCCGCCCCGTAGGAACGAATTTTGTTGATTTTGATGGGCGGAGTGGTCTGGGAAACAAAGATTTTTACCTGCCGGATTCCCAGCTGCTTGGCGGCGTAGCTTACGGAAATTCCATGGTTTCCGGAGGAAACCGCCACCACGCCTCGTTCTCGTTCTTCGTCGGAGAGGGACAGGAGCTTGTTGAACGCGCCCCGAACCTTAAAACTGCCCACCTCCTGTAGGTTTTCCAATTTTAAGAAATAGGAGGTGCCGTCTTGGCTGAGAAACGTGGATTTGCGCAGGGGGGTCACCGCGACCCGACCGCGCAGCCGTTCCCCGGCCGCCGCAATGTCCTCGTATTCCACTATCATTTTGGGCATGAGTGTGATCCTTCCTCCTTCATTTTTAAGATTACTTTTACCAGGTTCTCTACCAAATAGTCGTGATAACGCAGGCCCTTTTCCGCGGAGGACTTTGAAGGCTCGCCGCTGCAGCCGCCGGTGAGGGGAGCCTGTTTTCTCAGGCTGTCTGCCGTACCGATGACATACGTGAGCATGTCCCGGTCCTCGAAGGAACCGTCGTCCTCAAATTCACCGCCGGCCTCGATGGGATTGTCCACGGCTCGGTCCAAACGGACCAGCTCGCCGTATTGCGCCATCATGTGAGAGGTCTCAATTTCCTCGGCATGTCCGGCCAGACCAAAACCCAGCTCCTTGACGATTCCCCGGGACATGAACGCCGGGTCGAATATCTGAAGCTTGACGCCCAGCTCCCGTTTGGCTCGCTCCCCCAGCAGCTGCATCCAGGGAAGGTTGCACCACCGGTGGCCGTTGACCAGAATGAAGCGGTCAAAGCCGTGGACGTGAAGGGATGAAATGACATCGAAGGTGTATTCGATCAGAATTTCCGGACGAATGGTAACGGTGCCGGGAAGCGCCATGTGATGGGGGCTGAAGCCGAACCACATGGTAGGTGTCGTGTAAACACCCGCCCGTTTCGCCGCCTGCTGACAGAGACATTCCGCCACATATGAATCCGTGCCGATGGGCAGATGAAAGCCGTGCTGCTCCAGGCTGCCGATGGGCAGCAGGATGACCCCTCCCGATTCCCGGATTCCGGCCTCCACATCCTGCCAGGTATTGTTCTGTATGATGCTGTTAACCATGGAATTCTTCCTTTCTATCCCGGAATCTCATCCGAGATCACTCTGGCCGCCTACTTGTGCATGAACTGCAGCAGGAAGGTGGACACATCGGGGAAATAGCTGACGATGGCCAGTACCACCAGCAGCGACCCGATGAGGGGCAAGGTGGTTTTCATCATTTTTTCCAGTTTGATATCCGCCACGCAAGCGCCGATAAACAGATTGGCTCCGTAGGGAGGCGTCACCAGGCCGATGGAGAGATTCAAAACCATGACCACGCCGAACTGCACGGGGGTCAGACCGATACTCACGGCGATCGGCAGAAGGATCGGCGACATGATGATCGAGGCCGGAACCGAATCCAGAATACAGCCGATCAGCAGAAGAATCACGTTGATCAGGAGCATGAGGAGGATCGGATTATCGGTCACACCGGTAAGAAAGTCCGAAATTTTCGCCGGGACCTGAGCCAGAGCCAGATATTTGGCAAAGGCGGTGGCGATTCCCAGCAGGAACATGGACATTCCGTTGAGGATCATAGCGTCGACCAAAGCGTCGTAAAGGCCCTTCCAGGTCAGCTCCTTGTGAATGAAGAAGCCGATGAAAATGGCGTAAACCACGGCGATGACCGCGGATTCCGTCGGAGTGAAAAGGCCGGAATAAATTCCGCCCAGGATGATCACCGGGGCGGCGATGGACCATTTGGCATCCCAGACGGAGGCCAGCAGCTCTTTGCGGCTGACCCGCTGTCCGCCGCCGTAACCGTATTTCTTAGAAATAAAGTAACTGGCGATGATGAGAGCCACCGCCATGAGGATACCGGGAACGATACCGGCGATAAACAGCTCGCCGATGGAGGTGTTGGTCACCACGCCGTAGATCACGAAGCCCACGCTGGGGGGAATGACCATGCCGATGGCCCCGGCAACGGAAGCGATGCTGGCACAGAAGCCTTCCCCATAGCCGTTTTTCTTCATTTCGGGAATCATGACTCCGCCGATGGCGGAAGTGGTGGCACAGCCGGAGCCGGAAATGGCGCCGAAGAACATACAGGTGATGGTGGTCACCGCCGCCAGGCCTCCGGGAAGGTGCCCGATGGCGTTCTGCGCCACCTTTACCAGACGTTTGGCCACGCCGCCGGTTCCCATGATGGTGCCGGCCAGAATGAAGAAGGGGATGGCCATCATGGGGAAGGAATCCAGTCCCGTGGTACAGGCCTGAGCCACCACGATCAGCGGAACATCGGTGAACAGAATAAAGGTCAGCGACGTGGCAATGGCGATGGCAAAGCCGATCGGGACACTCAAGGTAATGCATAGAAAGAGCACTCCGAATAAAAAGATCACATCCATTAGAGAGCGACCTCCTTTCCTCTGAGAAGATCCACCGCCCGCAGGACCAGGCGCAGACCGTAGACCGCGCAGGACAGCGGCATGGCGGTGTACACGATCCACATGGGGATCTTCATGGCACTGGAGGTGGTGTTGGCGGCCATCAGGAAAAGAATCATCTGAATCCCGTAGTAAATCAGGAAGACCACGATGGCCAGTGTGAGAACCATCTGAAAGAGATCCAGCCACTTTCTGCCCCTTTCGGGAAGGGCGTTCCAAAGCACCTCGATGCGAATGTGTTTGTTTTCCCTCTGCGCGAAGCTGACGCCCACCCAGCACTGCCAAATGAACAGGTAGCGGGCCAGCTCCTCACTCCAGGGAAGAGAGTTGTTTAGAAAAGCACGCATGCAGATCTGCATGAAAATCAGAACAACACTGAGGAGAAAACTATAGACCAGAAATTTTTCTTCCACCGTGTTGATCAAGACCATTAAACTCTTTTTTTTCATAGGGGCACCTCACCGCTTTATGGTCAAATACGGCGGCGGGAAACGTCTCGCCGCCGTGACCCTCAAGGTTATTTAGAGTAGGAAAGAGCCAGGTCGAACACCTCGTCTCCTACGACTTCTCTGAAATGATCGTGGACCGAGGTGACTTTTTCCGAGAATTTCGCTCTCTGTTCATCGGTCAGATCCGTAAACTGGATTCCCTCGTCGATCATGTTTTGAATGTACATCTGCTCGTCCTCCACCGAGCGAGCGCGCTGTTTCTGGATCTCCTGATCGAAGGCTTCCTGAATCACCGTTTGAACGTCTTCCGGAAGGCTTTCGAAATAGGACTTTTTCACCAGCAGCAGACCGTTGCCCTGCACGTGGTTCAAATTGGTGTAATATTTCTGGACCTCGTGGAACTTGGCCGTGTAGGTCAGCTCGGGGGAATTGTCCTGTGCTTCGATGGTTCCCTGCTGCAGGCCGGTGTAAATTTCGTTCCAGCTCATGGCGGTGGGATTGGCGCCCAAGGCTTTGAACGTATCGATGTACATGGGAACCTCCATGACTCGGACCTTCATTCCGGTCATATCCGCCGGGGAGCTTACCGGACGGACATTGTTGGACAAACCCTTCCAGCCGTAGGTCAGAATACCCAGGCAGAGAAAATCTTCTTCGGCCAGCCAGTCGTTGTAGATCTCGCCCAGTTCACCGTCGTAGGCGTTGCAGATGGCTTCGAAATCTTTGTAGAGGAAGGGGATTTCAAAAATCGAGAATTTCTCTCCATAGGTGCTCAGCACGGAGCTGCCCATGTTGCTCATCTGAACCGTGCCCAGCTGAATCCCTTCCAGCACCTCGCGGTCGCTGCCCATAATTCCGTTGGGATAAAGTTGAATATCGACTTTGCCATCGGTTTTTTCTTCCACATACTTCTCCACATCCTGGAGCATTTGATTGGACGGAGCGTCGTCGCTGTCCTGGTGAGCGATTTTAAACACGATTTTTTCGCCGCTGTCGCCGCCGTCGGCTGTTTTGCCGTCACCGCCTCCTCCACAGGCCGCGAATGAGAATACCATTGTCAAGGTCAATAAAACTGCCAGTAACTTTTTCATGGATGATTCCTCCTTATTCTTAGAGCACACCAAGTGATTTCAAACAGATTTCCAACTGGCGAACCAGCTCCGCGGACACTGGCGGAACCGGCTTCCTGGGAATGCCGCCCGGCAGTCCCATCAATGAAAGCGCCGCTTTTATCGGACCCGGATAGGGCTCCTTTTCCAAGAGAACGATCAGCGGCATGATCCCGGCGGCGATTTCCCGAGCCTCCTCCAAATGGCCGCCGGCCACGTGATCGTAAAGCCGTCGGATCGTTTGGGGGATCAAATTGTGTACGACGCCCATACAGGCGTCCGCTCCGGAGGCCAGAGCCGCCAGCATCAGACTATCGTAGCCGGAGGCCACGAAAAAGGGCTTGTCCTGTCGGGAGAGAGCGATGACCTTCGCAGTGTGATCCATATCCTCGGTATTCTTTACTCCTACGATGTGGTCCGTCTGGCAGAGCTCGGACAGCTGCTCCGGCTCCAGCAGAACTCCGGTGGCCCCCGGGTAGTGATAGATCATCACCGGAAGCTCCGCGGATTGAGCGACTTCCCGATAGTATTGAAAAATCGCCTCTTTCGTATAGGACATGTAATAGGGGGTGATCACCAGGTTGAGGTCCGCTCCTGCTTTGGCTGCGGCTTCGCAGAGTGCCAGCGTGTCTCGCTGACAGGCACAGCCGGTCCCGGCGGCCAGAAACAATTTGCCCTCCGCGGCCTCGCAGCAGACCCGGATCAGCTCCCGCCGTTCTTCAAGGGAGAGAAGCGGAGCCTCTCCGGTGCTTCCTCCGATGATCACACCGTGAAGTCCTTCCGCTGCTAAATGACGGGTCAGAAGCGCCGCGCCGTCAAAATCCACATCTCCGTTTGGTAGAAAGGGAGTGGGCATGGCGGCAAACATTCCCTTAAATTCTTTCATGATCGTTCAGCTCGATGATACATTCGATTTCCACAGGCAGATTGTCCGGTAGAGAGTAGATTCCTACCGCAGAACGGGTGGGCTTGCCTACTTCCTCCCCGAAGACTTCGATCAGGAAATCGGTGGCGCCGTTGGCTACGGCGGGCTGATCGTAAAACCCTTCCTCGCTGGCTACGAATACCAGAAGCTTTACAAAGGAACGGATTACATCCAGCGTTTGAAAACGATCCTGAATCAGAGCCAGAATGTTGAGCATGGTTCTTCGGGCGTATTCGCGGCCCTCCTCTACACTGACCTCTTTTCCCAGCTTGCCTCGGGGCTGCTCCTCCGGAACGTCGGCGCAGGAGCCGGAAACGTAAAGCAGGTTTTCCCCGAACTCCTTGATACTCACGTAGCTGCCGCCTTCCTCCGGGACGGGAGGCAGTGCATACCCTTTTTGCTTTAACACATCATTAAAACTCATGGCCTCTCCTTTCATTTTTTACTACTGTTTTATGGATACACTTTTATATAATAAGCAAGCAATGTGCCAAAATAATTATAATCGTCAAACCATTCAAATTTCTTTGGTATTTGTTTCCGGAATGTTTGGAAACAGCGAGTTTCATTCCATTCACCCGGGCTTCTGCCTCGTTAAAATATTTTTATCGTCAAGAGAACTTTCAAAAATCGATTGGATTTCCTTTCACCTGACTTCGTTTTAACTCACTCACCCACGGGCTAAAAAAGATTGGCCGCCGCAGGAAGATCTTTCTTTGCAAAGACGGGTTTTACTGAAGGGATCAATCTGGTATAATGAACGCCAACGGACGGTAAGGTATCATAACGCAATCACGCGAAAGAGGATGGAGGCGGAACGAGACATGACGAAGCAGACTTGGCAGACAAAACCGATCAACGAATTGAACTACGAAACCTTCTTTTCCATCATCGATGTCATGTACGATGAGTTATTGATTGTGGATGACAATTACAATATCGTATACATCAACAAGGCCTGCTCCCGCCATTATGGCTGTCCGCCGGAGGATATGATCGGGAGATCGTTTTTGGAGCTGATCGACAACGGCTGGTGGGAGCCTTCCATCCTGCCGGTGGTCTATCAGAATAAAAAGGCCATGGCCATCAAACAGAAAACCTACACGGGGACTCAGCTGCTGACCATCGCCGTGCCTCTGTTTGACGAAAACAATGAGATCAAGTACGTGGTGATGAACGTCAGGGACACCATCAACGAGGCGGACCTGTACAATCCGCAGTATATTGCCGAGGCGTGGAAGCCGGACCCGCGTCAGGACCCCATTTATAAAAGTGAAATTATGAAGAACGTGTTCGAACTGGCGGCCAAGGTGAGCACGCTGGATACCACCTGCATTCTCACGGGGGAGTCGGGAACGGGGAAAACCATGCTGGCCAAGTACATGCATGCCCACAGTCCCAGGAAGGAAAAGCCGTTCATCAGCCTGAACTGTGCCAGCCTGCCCAACGAGCTGCTGGAATCCGAGCTGTTCGGTTATACGAAGGGGGCGTTTACCGGCGCCTGTTCCTCGGGGAAGATCGGTCTGCTGGAAGCGGCTAACACGGGGACCATTCTCCTGGATGAAATTTCGGAGCTGTCCCTGCCCGCCCAGGCCAAGCTGCTGCACGTGTTCCAAGAGAAGGAATACACGCCCGTAGGGAGCACCGTTCCCGTGAGTCTGGACGTGAAGATCATCGCGGCCACCAACAAAAATTTAAAACGGCTGGTGGCTACGGGGCAATTCCGTGAGGATCTTTACTATCGGCTCAATATCGTAGAAATCTACATTCCGCCTCTTCGCAAACGAAGAGAGGATATTCCGCTGCTCATCGATCATTTTTTGAGTGAATTCTGCGCCAAATACGGGACGACCCGTCAAATTTCCGATGAGGCGATGAAGGCGCTGACCAACTTTGAGTGGAAAGGAAATGTCCGCGAGCTGCGGCATTTGATCGAGCGGATGGTGATCACCGCCGATGGCTTGGTCATCGACGTTTCCCAACTTCCCAAAAGCGTGTTCGGCATCATGGACGTGGATTTTTCCAAGGCCTTCGAGACGCTTGATGATTCGTCTGATTACACCGATCGCATGGAGGCCTACGAGGCACATTTGGTCCGGGAAGCTTATGAAAAATACGGCTCCTCCCGGAAGCTCGCAGAGGCGCTGTCCATCAGCCAGACCAAGGCCAACAATCTGATCCGCAAATACATTCATTCTTCTCAAGAGGAATTTGGAGAATAGATTGACAATATTGCGGTGCAGTGTTAAAGTAAAATACAAATCAATCATGGAGAAAAGCGTTGACCGGAAACAAGTAGGACCGCAGTGAGTGTGAAAGAGAGCAGCCGGATGGTGAGAGGCGCAGGACACGAATGCCGTTTGAATACATTCCGGAAGCTGCCCGCCCAAAGGGGCCGTTGGACCAGGGGTTCGTTTCCCGGGAAAACGGACGGTCCCGAGTAGATCGGAGCCGGTTCCCCGCATCCGTTAACATGCTAGGGTATCGTGTGGGTTTTCCCTGTTTTTCGGACAGGAGACCGCCGCGCCGTACCTGATAAGGTCGGAGTCGTGAGGCTTCGGTAAACTGAGGTGGTACCACGGGATCGCAACTCCCGTCCTCTGAATCATCAGAGGACGGGAGTTTTTTCGTGCGGATGACCATCCGCGCCTTGATGCGGAGAAACGGTCCCGGAGTGTATTTTGGAAAGGAGTTTTTCGATTATGCTGGAAAAGGTACTGCTGCTGCTGCTGTTTTTCGCCGTCACCATCGCGATCGGCATCGTATGCCGGAGACATACCACGAACGTGGGAGATTTCGTTCTGGGAGGACGGAACGTAGGCCCCTGGGTCACTGCGTTCGCGTATGGAACCTCCTATTTTTCCGCGGTGGTTTTCGTAGGCTATGCCGGCCAATTCGGCTGGAATTTCGGCGTGGCCGCCACGTGGATCGGCATCGGAAACGCTTTGATCGGCAGTCTGCTGGCCTGGGTGGTGCTGGGGCGCCGGACCCGGGTGATGACCAAGCATCTGGAATCGGCCACCATGCCGGACTTTTTCGAGAAGCGGTATGGCAGCAAGGCGATCAAGATCGTGGTTTCCGTTATCATCTTCGTATTCCTGGTTCCCTATTCGGCATCCGTATACAAGGGACTGTCCGGGCTGTTTTCCATGGCCTTCGACATTCCTTTCGATTACTGCATCATTGCGATGGCCGTCCTAACGGGGCTGTACGTTGTGCTGGGCGGCTATATGGCCACGGCGATCAACGACATGGTTCAGGGGGTGATCATGCTTCTGGGGATCGCGGCGATTATCGTCACGGTGGTGGGAGGCCAGGGAGGGCTATCGCAGGCGCTGGCTCAGCTTTCCCAGGTGGAAAGCACAGCGGCTCCGGAGCTGTCGGGGGCCTATGTCTCCTTTCTCGGGCCGGACCCGGCAGGGCTTCTGGGAGTGGTGATCCTCACCAGCCTGGGGACTTGGGGCCTTCCGCAGATGGTGCACAAGTTCTACACCATCAAAAGCGAGAAAGCCATCAAAACCGGAACCGTGATCTCCACTGTTTTCGCCCTGATCATCGCGGGTGGTTCCTACTTTTTAGGGGCCTTCGGACGCTTGTTTTACCAGCCGGGAGAGGCGGGAGCCGTGGCCTTTGACAGCATCGTGCCGGAAATGCTTTCCAAAAGTCTGCCGGACCTGCTGGTGGGTGTGGTGATTATTTTGGTGCTGTCCGCTTCCATGTCTACGTTGTCGTCTCTGGTGATTGCTTCCAGCTCCACGTTTATCCTGGATTTTCTGATGGGGCTTTTTTTCCCGAAGATGGGTCCCCGGAGACAGGTGCTGACCATCAAAGGATTATGCGCCTTCTTCGTGCTGCTGTCCGTCCTGATCGCCATCAATCCCAACAGTCTGATCACCACTCTGATGTCCCTTTCCTGGGGTGTGCTCGCGGGATCGTTCCTGGGACCGTTTTTGTTCGGGCTGTTCTGGAAGGGAACCACCCGCCTTTCCGTCTGGGCCAGTCTGATTTCGGGAATCGGCATCAATGTGGCAAACCTCTTTTTGAGCTTCACCGCACCTACCACGGCGGGAGCCATCTCCATCGTGCTGTCTTTGATCATCGTTCCCGTGGTGAGCCTGGTGACACCCAAGCTGCCCCAGGCTAAAGTAGAAGAGGTCTTCCACTGTTATGACGAGACGGTGAAGGTGGCTCATAAGTTTCATCTGACGGAGGATGAAGACCGCGGGGAGGAGCTGGTGAAATAATACTCGCCTTTTAAATAACACCTTGCCTTTGAAACGCTCGGATTTCCTCAGGGGTAAAGCCGTGGGTACGGAGGATTTCCTCCGTGTCCTGTCCCAGAAGCGGAGCGCTGCGTTCCAGCTTCGCGGGGGTTTCCGACAGCTTCATGGGATTGCCGATGGCTTGATACTCGCCTACGCCGTTGTCGTGAAAATCCACTGCCATTTCCCGGGCGAGGATCTGCTCGTTTTCCATGATTTCCGGGACCGTGAGCACCGGCGCGTTAGGCGTACCGGAATCGCGGAAGATTTCTTCCAGCTCCGCTTTGGTCTTATCCTTGAAAAATTCGGCGATGAGGGGAGTGATGGCTTGGTAGTTTCCACAGCGGTCCTCGTTGGTTCGGAACCGCGGGTCTTCCATGAGCTCCTCCATGTGAATGGCCTTGCAGAATTTCGGCCATCCGGCGTCGCCGGCGATTCCCGCGGAGAAATATCCGTCGGCGCATCGATAGACATCGTAGGGAACCAGAGTTTCCGCGTCGTTGTTGCCGCAGCGTTTGACGGTCTTGTCCAGCAGGGTGGAGAACAGCACCGGGCTTTCCAGAATTCCGAAGATAGTATCCAGCATGGCGACATCCACGAACTGTCCTTTTCCGGTGTTGAGCTTGCTATAGTAAGCCATTACTATGCCCAGCGCCATGTACAGCCCGGTGAGATTGTCGCCGATGGCGGGACCCACGCGAGTGGGGAGACTGTCGGGAAAGCCGGTCATATCCATGATGCCGCTCATGGACTGGACCACGTTGTCGTAGGCGGCCAGCTCTCTGAGCGGACCGTTCTGCCCGAAGCCGGTGAGGGAAGCGTAGATGATTTCCGGATTGATCCTTCTGACCTCCTCGTATCCCAGCCCTTTTTTCTCCATGGTTCCCACCTTGAAGTTTTCCACCAGAATGTCGGCTTTCGCGATGAGACGTTTGGCGATTTCCACTCCCTCGGGCTGACTGAGATCCAATTCCATTCCCTGTTTGTTTCGATTGATGGCGGCGTAATAACCGCTGTGTCCGTTTTTTATCGGGGCCCATTCCCGCGACTGATCCCCCGTGCCTTTGCGCTCTATTTTGATCACCGAAGCACCGAAATCCGCCAGCTGCATGGTGCAGAAGGGGCCGCTGTACGCCTGGGTGAAATCCACTACGATCACATTTTCCAATACCTTCATTTTTTCCTCCTGTCCGGTCAACCTTCTACGACCTGCCGTTGGTAAAGAGAATCGATTTCACTGTCGCTGAAGCGGAGCTTTCGCAGATATTCCCGGGTGTGTTCTCCCGGCAGCGGGGCGCTGGTCTCCACTGCTCCGGGTGTGTCCGACAGTTTGATGACAATCCCGGGCATGGTCAGCTTTCCCAGAGCGTGATCGTCAATTTCGATCAGCATCTCTCTCTGCTTCAGCTGTTGACATTCCATCGCTTCTTTCACGGTGTAAACCGCGCCGCAGGCCAGCTTGGCTTCTCGCAGGAGTTCCTCGACTTCAAATTTCGAACGGTTGGACAGGGCGGCTTCGATGGCCTCCTTTAACCCGTTTTCATAGTTCTCCCCTCGAACCTCGTTGGTACGGTATCGGGGGTCGTCGATCAAGCTTTCCATCCCCATCACTTCGCAGAATTTTCTCCATTGACGATCTGTGGAAATGCCGATGGAGACATAGCCATCCTTCGTGGGAAAGGTATCGTAAGGCGCGATGGAAAGATAGGCGTTGCCCACACGCTGGGGAACGGTGTGCTGAAGCCCGTAGATGATGGGTGCCGCTTCCAAAATGGAAAACAGGGAGTCCAGGATTGCGATGTCGACTCGCTGGCCCTGTCCGGTTTTTTTCTTGTGAATCAAAGCCAGATGGATGGCGATGGCCAGATAGACGCCGCTGACCTGATCGCCCAGCGCCGCTCCGACCTTAGTAGGCGGCCCGTCCGGAAATCCGGTGCGGTCCATGATGCCGCTCATGGCCTGGAGCTGGAGGTCTAAGCCGATTCGTTCCCGCAGGGGCCCGGTCTGCCCGAACCCGTTCAGGGAAGCATAGATGATAGAAGGGTTGGCTTCCTTTAACACGTCATAGGAAAGTCCCATTCGTTCCATGCTGCCGTATTTGAAGTTTTCGCACACCACGTCGGCATCTTTTACCAGCCTCAATATGATTTCTTTTCCCTCCGGTGCGGCGGCGTTCAGACTTATGCTTTTCTTCCCCCGATTCAGGTAGGAAAAATACGCGCTGTTCCCATCCTTGATCGGTTCCCAGTATCGGGCCAGATCGCCGACGCCTTTTCGCTCGATTTTAATGACCTCCGCGCCGAAATCGGCTAACAGCATCGTTGCCAGACTCCCGGCGTGCGCCTGCGTGAAATCCACTACTTTCACCCCATCTAACGGTCTCATTTGCGACTCCTCTCTCTTCTCGTTTTAGGTATTCCGTTTTGCGGGATTTCCCGGGCGGCTTGCGGTGTGTTCCGACAGGGCCGCGGGAGCTTCTGCCAAACGGTTGCAATGAACACTTAAGCAAGTTTCGTGCCAGACAAAACGGCTCGGACGAATCGCATGTTTTCAACGGAGGATAGAAAATGGAAACGGAAAAATCTCGAAAGGCAAATGAGTGCAAGCGTGTTCCGTGAGTTGAAACACATTCGCGCTGGAAACTCATTTCACATAAAAAAGAGTGGACAAAATGTGAAATTTGTCCACTCAAGGCTGCTTTATTCTTTTCTTTTGATTACTCTACTTTTACATGAAATTCCCGGCTCACCAGAGGATTTCCTTTTGTGCCGTAAGCGGCGGCTTGAATGGTGATCGTCTGCCCCGCATAAGCGGAGAGATCACAGCGCACTGCGTAGGGAGCGCTGTTGGCGGTGCCCAGAACCTGACCATTGATCATGTATTGGACGCTGGCAATCTGCCGGCTGTCCGCAAATTTGGCAAAAGCATTTAGCTCCTGATCAGCTGCCGGCAGAGTGGAGGCGCTGCAAATGGGAACATAATAGCTGTTGACCGCTGAGCCGCCGTCCGTTTCGGATCGGTAATGATCACCGGAAATTCCCGTCTTGTAGGCGTTCAGGACCGTCTGATTCTGAGACAGAATGTAACTGGTTCCGTCACCGTGCCCCGCATCATAGTAAAATACGGCTTTTACGTTGGGATAGCGGATGGGCAGATAAGTGTAAAAGTCCCGCACTTGATAAGCCGAATAGTCCGTGATATCTTTTCCGGTAACCCGGTCGATATAAGAGCAGCCGCCTTCCGCTACGATGATGGGTTTTCGGTCGGCGTACAGGCTATAGACCCGATCCAATACGGTGCTCCACCGTCCTCGATCCACGGATTGCCCCAAGGGGTCCAGAGTCTCATCATAATTCTGGTAACAGGATATGCCTACGAAATCCACGAAATCGTCTCCGGGATAGTAATTGGGAATGGTGTCCGGCGGAAAGAAATTAGGCGCCCAGACAATGGCCACGGAAGGAGCGTTTTTCTTAAAAATAGTGGATACCGTACGGAACTTATCGATGTATTTCCCGCAATCCGTGGTGTACCAGGGAGAGGTGGTGTCGTTCATTTCGTTGGCAAAGCGAAGATAAAACCGCACACCGCTGGCTTCCATATCGCTGGCCAACTGTTCCAGATAACCATCCGTTCCATTGACTGCGTCCAGGCCGCCACGAGGCTGCAGAGCCAGCTCGATGGCTTTGCCCCGTTCCTTCGCCGCTTTGATGTGACTGTCATAATGACTTAGAGGCATACCATAATCTAAGTAAAGAAGATAAGCGCCGTGGTCCTTGCCCGTCAAAACGGGGAATTCGTCCATATAAAAGGTTCCTGAAATTCCGGAAGAAGGATCGTGAACTCCGGGATCTCCTTCCGCATATGCGCCCAGGAGAATTCCGGATTGTGGTTCGCCCGGCAGGCCATAATATTTCACCAGGGAACGAGACTTGTCGGATGTTTTGGTATAAAGAGACAGCTCCGAACGGATCAGATCCGCTTTTCGGTCCAAAGAAATCGATTCCTGGTCTTTTCCAATGGCTGTCCAATAGTCCGCGGCTTTACGATAGCAGGACACCGCCTTGTCATAGTAGTAAGTTTTGGCTAAGCAATCCCCCAGATGTTCATAGAGAACCGCCAGATTTTCGGAGCTGCCATCGGCGGCAAAGGAGGGAACGGACGCTTCGTAACCGGGAATCGCCGCGGCATAGCTGCCGGCGTCTCGCTGAGCATTGGCGTTGTTGTAGGTCGGCCAGAAGTTTCTTACGGCGCTGCCGGAGTAGAGAAGGTTCGTCGCGTAGGCGGCGGAACACTGGCTGTCGACCACTACTTTCCGCTGTGTGGAATCATAGCTCACTACCGCTCCGAAGCATTCCAGCACGGAGCGGATGGGAAGATAGGTCCTTCCGTTTGAAACCACCGCGGCGGTATCGTTGGGAATTTGCTGCCCGTTGCGGACCACATAGCTGCGGCCAACGGTGACTTTGACCGCGACTCCGTCTTTTTCCACGGTAGCGGTCTTGGTTTCGGCGTCCCAAATCACATTGGCACCGAAGGTTTCCATGGTCACTCGCAAGGGAACCATCGTTCGATTGTTCTGGTCCACGAAGGGGTAACCGGTTGCAGGTGAAAATGCCACGCCGCCGCCGTCCATGGTGACCCCTACCTGACCGGCATAGCTGAACCCGGTACCTGCGACCAGCAGCATGAAGGCCGCCGCCGCACCTAGAAACCATCTTTTTCTTTTCATACTTACCTCCTGAAGATATGCCCCCTTTTTTCTAAGGGATAGTTTACCATATTGTTTGGGTGTGGAGCAACCTGAGATAAAATAGCAGTAAGAGTGCGGTTCGTTTTGCTTTTTTCCTATCTATATGTTATAATTAACGCCGGAGTCTGCCATGGAAGGACGTTCGGACAAGGATCAGCCGTCTTTCTATCACATAAAAGTGTTCAAAAAAGAAAGGAAAATAAGGAAATGGGATTAATGGAAAAGATCTTTGGTGATCTAAACGCCAAAGAAGTAAAAAAAGTGGAGCGCATCGTCGATAAGATCGAAGCGCTGGATCAGCAGATGCAAGGGCTGTCGGATGCCGAACTGAAGGAGATGACGCCCAAGCTCAAGGAGCGTCTGGCACAGGGGGAAACGCTGGATGACATCCTGCCGGAGGCGTTCGCGGTTTGCCGGGAAGCTTCCGTTCGGGCGCTGGGGATGAAACACTTCCGGGTACAGCTGATCGGCGGCGTGGTCCTGCATCAGGGGCGTATCGCCGAAATGAAGACCGGTGAAGGAAAGACCTTGGTGGCCACCCTGCCGGTTTATCTGAATGCCCTGGAAGGAAAAGGCGTGCACGTCATCACGGTCAACGATTATTTGGCCAAGCGCGATATGGAGTGGATGGGCAAGCTGTACAACTTCCTGGGATTGACCATCGGCTGCGTGATCCACGGCATTACCAACGAGGAGAGAAAAGCCGCGTACCAGGCGGATATCACCTACGGAACCAACAACGAATTCGGTTTCGATTACCTGCGGGACAACATGGTGACCTATCAGGAGGACCTGATGCAGAGGGAATTGAACTTCGCCATCGTGGACGAAGTCGACAGCATCCTCATCGATGAGGCGCGGACTCCCTTGATCATCTCCGGCCAGGGGGAAAAGTCCACCGACCTTTACAATGTGGCGGACAAGTTTATCCGCACCTTCCGGTTGGAGGAGGACTTCACCATCGAGGAAAAGGACAAAACCGTTTCCCTTACGGAAGAGGGCGTGGCCAAGTGCGAGAAGTTCTTTCAGATCGACAATTTCGCGGACCCGGAAAACATGGAGATCAATCATCACGTTCAGATCGCATTGAAGGCCAACAACCTGATGAAGCGGGACGTGGACTATATCGTCAAGGACGGTGAGATCGTCATCGTAGACGAGTTTACCGGACGTCTGATGTTCGGACGGCGTTACAGCGACGGTCTGCATCAGGCCATCGAGGCGAAGGAAGGCATGACGGTACGTCAGGAATCCAAAACCTTAGCCACCATCACTCTTCAGAACTACTTCCGCATGTATCACAAGCTGTCCGGTATGACCGGTACCGCCAAGACCGAGGAAGAGGAATTCAGAGACATCTACAACATGGACGTAGTGGTGATTCCCACCAACCGGCCGATTGCCAGACAGGACCTGCAGGATTCCGTTTACGCCACCGAAAAGGGCAAGTTCATGGCCATTGCGGAACAGATCGCCGTTCATCACGAGACGGGCCAGCCTGTGCTGGTTGGAACCATCTCCATCGAAAAATCCGAGCTGATCAGCGACATGCTGAGAAAGCGGGGGATCAAGCATAACGTCTTGAACGCCAAGCAGCACGAGAAGGAAGCGGAAATCATCGCCGATGCGGGTCGGCTGAACGCGGTCACCATCGCTACCAACATGGCGGGCCGTGGTACCGACATCATTCTGGGCGGCAACCCGGACTTTGAGGCCCGGCATGAAATGCGGCGCCTGGAGTTTTCGGACGAAGCCATTCACGCGGCCACCGGCTTCCTGCCGCTGGAGGACCCGGAGCTCATCGAAGCGCGGGAAAAGTACAATGAGCTGGTGGAGCGGTTCAAAGCGGAACGGGCGGAAGAACAGCAGAAGGTGCTCGAGGTGGGCGGCCTGCACATCATCGGTACCGAACGGCACGAATCCCGCCGTATTGACAATCAGTTGAGAGGCCGTGCCGGACGTCAGGGCGACCCCGGTTCCACTCAGTTCTTCATTTCTCTGGAGGACGAATTGATGCGCCTGTTCGGGGGCGAGCGGGTCCAGAGCATGGTGAGCAAGCTGGGCGTGGCTGAGGATGAACCCATCGAAGCGGGTATGCTGACCAGATCCATCGAAAACGCGCAGAAAAAGGTGGAAGGCCGGAACTTCTCCGTCCGGAAATACGTTCTGCAGTACGATAACGTCATGAACAAGCAGCGTGAGGTGGTCTACGGAGAACGCCGCAAGGTTCTGTTCGGGGAAAATCTGCGGGATCACATCATGTCCATGGTGGAAGAGCTGGTGGACGAACAGGTGGATTACGTGTCCAACTCCTCCAAGTTCGCCGAGGAATGGGACCTGGAGGCCTATCGGGCCGCTTTGAAGCGGATCTGCGGGACGCTGGAAGGGCCGTTCTATGAACAGGAAGAGATCCAGTGGCTGGATCGGAACAAGCTTAAAGAAGACACGATGGAGCTGTTTGAACAGGCTTATCAGGCAAAGGAGCAGGAGATCGGCGAAGACCGGATGAGAGAGCTGGAACGCATGATCCTGATCCGCGTGGTGGACACCAAGTGGATGGACCACATCGACGCCATGGATCAGCTGAAGAACGGCATCGGGCTGCGGGCCTTGGGGCAGGAGGATCCGGCCCGAGCTTACGCCAACGAAGGCTTCGACATGTTCGAGCTGATGATCAAATCTATCAAGGAGGATACGGTGAAGTTCTGCTTCAACGTCACCATCCGGACCAATACGGAGAGAAAGCAGGTCATCGCCGGAGGCCAGGAGAAGAAGGCGGCCTTTGACGGAGCGGCGGAAGCGGCCGTGGGCGGTGCGCCGGGGGAGACGGAGATTCCCGATCGCCCCAAGAAGCAGGAACCGGTTCACGTAGAGCACACCGTGGGCAGAAACGATCCCTGTCCCTGCGGCAGCGGCAAGAAGTATAAGAAGTGCTGCGGCAGAAATATCGTCGACGGCGGCGACGACGAATAGACGAAGAAAAGCAATCCCTTGTGAAGCAGCGCGCCCTCCGGCGATATCTCACCGAACGGCGCGTTCTAATTTAAAACGAAAAAAGGATGTGAGAGTTAAGATGGTAGAACTGGAACAGATCAAGTACGACCTTTCCGACGCGAAAAAAATCTTAAAAGAACTGGGTGAGTCCCTTTGACCTGGCTCAACTGAGCGATGAATTGAAAAAATTGGAAATTTCGACACAAAAAGAGGGCTTTTGGGACGATCACGAAGCGGCTCAGAAGCTGATGAAGGAAAAGAAGCGGATCGAAAGCAAGCTGGATGAATACAACGCCTTGGACAGTGAGCTGTCCGACGTGGAGGTACTCATCGAGATGGCCGAGGAGGCGGAGGACGCTTCCATGGTGCCGGAAATTCAGCAGACCTACGATTCTTATAAGGAAAAAGCGGAAGCGCTGCGGATTCGGACTCTGCTGTCCGGAGAATACGACGCCAACAACGCGGTGGTGGCCATTCACGCGGGGTCCGGCGGGCTGGATGCTCAGGACTGGGCCGGCATGCTGCTGCGGATGTATACCCGCTGGGCGGAACGCAGGGGCTTCAAGGTGAGAATGGTAGACTGCCAGGATGCCGACGAGGGTGGGATCAAAAGCGCCATGCTGGAGATCGAAGGCGAATACGCCTATGGCTATCTCAAGCATGAGAAGGGCGTGCACCGGATCGTGCGGATTTCTCCGTTTGACGCTTCCGGGCGCCGGCATACGTCGTTCTCCTCTCTGGATGTGACACCGGAGATGGACGACGATGTGCAAATTGAGATCAATCCCGACGATTTGCGGATCGATACCTATCGCTCCAGCGGAGCGGGCGGTCAGCATGTCAACAAGACGGATTCGGCGATCCGCATCACTCATTTGCCCACCAACATCGTGGTGACCTGCCAAAACGAGCGGTCTCAGCATCAGAACAAGGATGTGGCCATGCGGATTTTGAAGGGCAAGCTGTACGAGCTGGCTTTGCAGGAGCACAAGGAAAAGGTCGATGAACTGAAGGGTGACTTCAGCCAGATCACTTGGGGAAGCCAAATCCGTTCCTACGTGTTCCACCCCTACACGCTGGTCAAGGATCATCGGACCAACGCGGAGGTGGGCAACGTACACGCCGTCATGGATGGCGATCTGGATTACTTTATCAATGAAGAGTTGAAGCAGCTGTAACGCGTTCGGGCCCGCTGGGAGAAGAGGGGCCTGCGGAGAAAACTGGAGAAGCGGAATGAATATCATAGAAAAACTGGCACAGGAATTTCATCTCAAAACCGCACAGGTGGAGGCTACGGTGGGCCTGATCGACGACGGCAACACCATTCCCTTCATCGCGAGGTACCGGAAAGAAATGACCGGGGGAATGTCCGACGTGACGCTGCGTGATCTGGATGAGCGGTTGACCTATCTGCGGAATTTGGAGGAGCGCAAGCAGGAGGTCATTCGTCTGATCGAGGAGCAGGGCAAGCTCACCGAGGAATTGAAGGGTGAAATTCTCAAAGCCGAGGTGCTTCAGAGGGTGGAGGACCTGTACAAGCCATATAAGCAGAAAAAAGCTACCCGGGCGGCTAAGGCCAAGGAACGGGGCTTGGAACCTTTGGCGAATCTCATTCGGGCCATGGAGCTGGAAACCGGAACACCGGAGGAAGCGGCCGAGCCCTTCATTACGGATGACGCCGCCGTCATCGAGGCGGGCAAAGGCGTAGGCACCGTGGAAGAAGCTCTACAAGGAGCGATGGATATCATCGCGGAAGTCATCGCCGACGACCCCGAATTCAACCAGGCGGTGCGGGAGCGGACCTTTGATTCCGGCAAGATCGCCACCGAAGCGGCGGACCCCAAGGAAAGCACCGTGTACGACATGTACTACGAGCACGAGGAACCCATCGCCAAGATTCCCAACCATCGGATTTTAGCCATCAATCGCGGGGAAAAGGAGAAGAAGCTTAAAGTCAAGGTGAAGGCTCCCGTGGAGGAAATCCACGAGCTGATCCGAAAATCGATTATAGTCAATGAACGATCCATATTCCTGAAGCGGATGAACGACGTGGTAGAGGATGCCTATAAGCGCCTGATGGCGCCCTCCGTGGAGCGGGAGCTGCGCAACGCGCTCACGGAGCGAGCGGAGAAGGAAGCGGTGAAGGTGTTCGCTAAGAATACGGAAAAGCTGCTGATGACGCCTCCGGTGGAAGGGGCCAGAGTCATCGCCATCGATCCGGGCTTCCGCACCGGCTGCAAGGTCACTATGCTGGACGAGACCGGTAAGCTCCTGGCCTTCGGAACCATCTACCCCACCGAGCCGCGCAACGATATCGCCGGGTCCAAGAAAACCTTGCGTTCCCTGGTGAAAAAGTTCAACGCCAACACCTTTGTGATCGGCAACGGTACCGCCTCCCGGGAAACGGAGCTCTTTGTGGTGGATTTGATCCACGAGCTTTCCCTGGAAGGGGTGGAAATGCAGTACACCATCGTCAGCGAGGCGGGGGCTTCGGTTTACTCCGCGTCCAAGCTGGCCACGGAGGAATATCCCGATCTGGACGTCACCACTCGCGGAGCGATGTCCATCGGACGCCGGATGCAGGATCCCTTGGCGGAGCTGGTGAAAATCTCTCCTAAGAGCATCGGTGTGGGACAGTATCAGCACGACATCAACCAGACCCTTCTGGAAAACGCCTTGACCAACGTGGTGGAAGACTGTGTAAACCGGGTGGGCGTGGATTTGAATACCGCCTCTCCTTCTCTGCTGGCCTACATTTCCGGCATCAATTCCGGAATCGCCAAAAATATTGTGGCATACCGGGAAGAGAACGGCAGCTTCCGCAATCGGAAGGAACTGCTGAAGGTAGCCAAGCTAGGGGAAAAAACCTACAATCAGTGTGCCGGTTTCATGCGAATTCGTGAAGGGGAAAACCCTTTGGACGCGACCTCGGTTCATCCGGAGTCCTATGCGGCGGCGGAACAGATGCTGGCCAAGCTGGGGATTGACAAATCGGAGATCGCCGCCGGCGGGGCCAAGCAGATCGACGAGAAGATTCTGGCCATGTACGGGGCGGCGGAGCAGAAGAAGGCCGCACCGAAGCCCACGAGTCATGGGCAGGGCTTGGCGGCGCTGGCCGTACTGCTTGCGGACGAGCCTAAGAAGAAAAAGGACAACGGAAAAGAACTGAAGAAGGCCATCGAGCGGATGGCGGAGGATCTGGGAATCGGCGCCATGACCCTGGCGGACATCGTCAGCGAAATCAAGAAGCCGGCCAGAGACCCTCGTGAAGGAATGCCGCCGGTGGTGTTCCGCAGCGACGTCATGAGCTTTGAAGATTTAAAGGTAGGAATGGAACTCACCGGAACCGTGCGCAACGTGGTGGATTTCGGCGCCTTCGTGGACATCGGCGTAAAAAATGACGGCCTGGTCCACATCTCCGAGATCAGCAATAAGTATATCCGTCATCCCATGGATGTCCTGAGTGTGGGAGATACGGTGAAGGTGCGGATTTTAGGGGTGGATCACGAGAAACAGAAGATTTCGCTGACTATGAAGCTGTAAAATTAAAGGAGAACTATGAAGCGGTATACGACTATCTTATTTGACTTTGACGGTACGGTGATGGACACCAACAATGTGATCCTCCAATCCTGGCAGCACACCTTTCGAACGGTGTACGGCGAGGAACGGCCGGAAGACGATATTATCAGAACCTTCGGGGAGCCGCTGGAAATTACCATGAAAAAGATGGTGCCCGACCGCCCTCTGGAAGAGGCCATTGGAATTTATCGGGGTTATCACAAGGACAATTTCGGAAAGCTGATCTCAGTGTTCCCGGGCATGAAGGAACTGATCGCGGAATTGGATCGCCGCGGATACAAGCTGGGGCTGGTGACTTCCCGGCTGAAGGGAACGACCTATGAGGGCCTGGAGGCATATGACCTGCTGCGGTACTTTGACTGTGTGATCACGGCAGATGACTGTACGAAGCATAAGCCCGATCCTCAGCCGGTTTTAAAGGCCTTGGAAAAGCTGGCTTCCAAACAGTCGGAATCCATGCTGCTGGGAGATTCCCTGTTCGATATCCGCTGTGCCCATAACGCCGGCGTAACCTCAGTGCTGGTAG
>CAUHLX010000004.1 GCA_959606705.1 uncultured Bacillota bacterium
ACCCGTCCATGGATATCGAGGACAATCCCACCGGTTCCGTGTTCGCCATTGAAGGAATTACCTCGCCCGACGGACGGATTTTGGGCAAGATGTGTCACTCGGAACGGATCGGAACGAATTTGTACCGCAATGTGCCCGGAAACATGGATCAGAAAATCTTCGCTTCCGGCATCGCGTATTTCAAATAAAAAAGTATAAAGTTAATTTACGATAGGAAAGGAGTTTCAACAGATGAAGGTTGCCATTGTAATGGGAAGTAAATCGGATTATCCGGTGGTGGAACGGGCGGAGAAGATTCTGGCCGAATTCGGAGTGGAGTTTGAGACGCGCATTATTTCAGCGCATCGAACCCCGAAGGCGGCGGAGGAGCTGTCCCGCACCGCTGAGGAAAAGGGCATTGAAGTGATCCTCGCGGCGGCGGGAAAGGCGGCTCACCTGGCGGGCGTGCTGGCGGCGGGAACCCCGGTTCCGGTCATCGGGATTCCGGTGAAATCCTCTACGCTGGACGGCTTGGATTCACTGCTGTCCGTGGTGCAGATGCCCAAAGGCATCCCGGTGGCCACGGTGGCGATCGACGGAGCGGAGAACGCCGGACTGTTGGCGGTGCAGATTCTGTCCGTCAAGTATCCGGAGCTGAGGGAAAAGATGAAAGCCTATAAAAAGAAGATGGAAGAGGATATCATAAAGCTGGACGCGGAGTTCCGGGCGGAGAGATAAAATAAGAGTATCGTTAGCAGGTTTCAGTGAAAGAATAGAAAGGAAGGAAAAAATCATGGAAAAGTTGGAAATGCTGTACGAGGGCAAAGCGAAAAAGGTTTATAAGACGGACGATCCCAAGCTGTATATCGTGGATTACAAGGACGACGCCACGGCGTTTAACGGACAGAAGAAGGGACAGATCGCGGACAAGGGTGTGGTGAACAACACCATGTCGGATATCATCTTCGAAATGCTGGAGCAGAAAGGGGTTCCCACCCATTTTGTAAAAATGCTCTCGGATCGGGAAACCTTGGTGAAAGCGGTGACGATCCTGCCGCTGGAGGTGATCGTGAGAAACATCACCGCCGGTTCCTTCTCCAAGCGTTACGGAGTGGAAGAGGGCCGGGTTTTAGCTCGCCCCTGCCTGGAGTTCTCCTACAAATGTGACGAGCTGGACGATCCACTGATCAATGACGACCACATTTTGGCTCTGGAGCTGGCGACGGAGGATCAGCTGGCCAAGGTGAGAAAATACGCGATGATCGTAAATGACGCGCTGAAAGAATTCTTCCTGGATAAAGGGCTGAAGCTGGTGGACTTCAAAATCGAATTCGGTCTCTACGACGGGGAAGTGATCCTGGCGGATGAGGTCTCTCCGGATACCTGCCGCCTTTGGGATGTGAAGACCAATGAAAAGATGGATAAGGACCGTTTCCGCAGAGATCTGGGGAACGTGGAGGAAACCTATCAGGAAGTCCTGGCGCGAATCAAGAAATAAAAAGGCCGGCAGGGGAGATTGACGGCGGATGTTTGCACTGTGAAATGGAGGAAGACATGAGCAACGAGGAAAAGTTGACATATAAAGACGCTGGGGTGGATACCAAGGAAGGAGAACGGGCGGTCAAACTGATGAAGGATCACGTGAAAAAAACCTTCAATCCCAATGTCCTCACCGGTTTGGGGAGCTTCGGGAGCCTGTTCAAACTGGATCTGGCCGGAATGACGGAGCCTGTGCTGGTAGCGGGAACCGACGGCGTGGGGACAAAGCTGAAGATCGCCTTTCTGATGGATCGCCATGACACCGTAGGCCAGGACTGTGTGGCCATGTGTGTGAACGACGTGCTCTGTCAGGGCGCGAAGCCGCTGTTCTTCCTGGATTACATCGCCACGGGCAAGGTCAAGGCGGAAAAGATCGCGGAAATCGTCAAGGGTGTGGCCGACGGCTGTCTGCTGGGCCAGTGTGCCCTGGTAGGGGGCGAAACCGCGGAGATGCCGGACTTTTACGGAGACGGCGAGTACGATATGGCAGGCTTCTGCGTGGGGGTGGCGGATCGCGGTAAAGTGATCGACGGATCCAAGATCAAAGAGGGCGACACCATCATCGGAATTCCCTCCAGCGGCATTCACAGCAACGGGTATTCTCTGGTCCGCAAGGTCTTCTTCGATAAAATGAAGATGGAGGTTTCCGACTATGTGGAAGAGCTGGGAGAAACTCTGGGCGAGGCGCTCCTGCGGCCTACTCGGATTTACTCCAAAGCGGTCACCGCGGTGACCGAACAGGTGGAGGTGGCGGGCATCGTCCACATCACCGGCGGCGGTTTCTTTGAAAATATTCCGCGGATCATTCCCCAGGGTCTGGGGGTGGAGATTCGCTTGGGAAGTTGGGAGGTTCCTCCGATCTTCGGTTATATTCAAAAGTGCGGCGGAACGCCGGATCGGGATTTGTTCGCGACCTTCAACATGGGAATCGGCATGTTGATGGTGGTCGATCCTCAGCAGGCGGATCAAGTGGCCGCACTGTTGGAGCAGGCGGGAGAACAGCCTGCGGTGATTGGCCGCATCGTGACGGAGGAACGGTCGGGCAGCGGCCGAGTCTGCTTTACGGATGACAAAGGAGCGGTTTCATGGTAAACATCTCCGTGCTGGTCTCCGGCGGCGGCACTAATTTCCAGGCGGTGATCGACGGTGTGGAAAACGGAAGTCTGCCGGGGGCCCGGATCGTACAGGTGATTTCCAGCAGCAGCTCGGCTTTTTCTCTGGAGCGGGCGAAAAAGCACAGGATCAAAAGCAGAGTCATCGGAAAAGAAAATTATCCGGACCTGGAGCAGCGAATGGACGCGGTGCTTTCCGCGCTGCTTGCGGAAAAAACGGATCTGGTGGTGCTGGCAGGTTATATGAGCGTGCTGGGTCCCCAGGTGATTCAGGCGTTTTCCGGAAGGATCATCAACATCCATCCGTCGCTGATCCCCAAATACTGTGGGAAAGGATTTTACGGAAAACGGGTTCACCAGGCGGTGCTCTCCGCGGGAGAAACGGTGACCGGAGCCACGGTACATTTTGTGGACGAGGGAGTGGATACGGGACAGATCATCTTACAAGAGGAGGTTCCGGTGGAGGCCGGGGACACGGCCGACACTTTGGCGGCCAGAGTCCTGGTCACGGAGCACAAGATCCTCACGGAGGCGGTGCGCCGAATGATCGACAGGATATCGAGTGAAAAGGCTTCGGATCAAAGGACCGAACGCCAAGAAGGAGGAAATTAGTGGGCGGAGTATTCGGCGTTGTTTCAAAAAATGATTGCGTCATGGATCTGTTCTTCGGAACGGATTACCATTCCCATCTGGGGACGAAACGGGGCGGTATGTGCGTCTATGGAAGCCAGGGATTTGACCGGGCGATTCACAGCATTGAAAATTCGCCGTTTCGGACGAAATTTGACAAAGAAGTGGATCAGATGTCCGGGAAAATGGGCATCGGCAGCATCAGTGACGGAGATCCTCAGCCGCTGACGGTCTACAGCCGGCAAGGCGATTACGCCATCGGCACGGTAGGCCGGATCAACAACAAGGAACAGCTGGTGGAGGAATTGATTCGAGGCGGCTGCAATCAGTTCATGGCCATGAGCGGCGGCGCGATCAACAATACGGAACTGGTGGCGGCCTTGATTTCCACAGGGCGGGACCTGGTGGAAGGAATCCGCTACGCGCAGATGAAGGTGGAAGGATCGGTCACCATGGTGGTGCTGACGCCGAAAGGGCTGTACGCGGCCAGAGACCGTTACGGAAGAACGCCATTGATCATCGGAAAACGGGAGGATGGTTACTGTGTGGCCTCGGAGTCCTTCTCGTTCATCAATCTGGGCTATACCTTTGAAAAGGAATTGGGACCGGGAGAGGTGCTGTTTATGACCGCGGAGGGCTGTGAGACGGTGGCCGGACCTCTGGAGAAAATGCGGGTCTGCACCTTCCTCTGGACCTATTTTGGCTACACCACCTCGACCTACGAAGGGCGAAACGTGGAGGACATGCGCTATCGCAACGGCGCCAGCATCGCCCGAATGGACAAGGAAGTAAACGAAGGGGTCCTGAAGGTGGACTACGTGGCGGGGGTTCCGGACAGCGGCATTGCCCACGCGTTGGGCTACGCCAACGAGTCCGTGATTCCCTATGCCCGGCCTTTGATCAAATACACCCCGACCTGGCCGCGGAGCTTCATGCCTCAAAATCAGAAGGCCAGGGAACAGATCGCCCGCATGAAGCTGATTCCGGTGAGAGAGATCATTCAGGGCAACAGCTTTGTCCTGATCGATGATTCCATCGTCCGGGGGACGCAGCTGTCGGAGACGGTAAGGTATCTGTACGGCAACGGCGCGAAGGAAATTCACATCCGTTCCGCCTGTCCGCCCATCATGTTCGGCTGCAAGTATCTGAATTTCTCACGGTCGGTAACCGATATGGAGTTGGTTTCCCGGCGAGTGATCGCTCAATTGGAGGGTCAGACGGGCAACACGGAAAATCCGGGAAGCGGCGCGGTGAGCCGCAGCGTGGAGCTGTCGGACGGGGTGGAGATCAGTCCGGAGGTCTTGGCCGAATATGTGAATGAGGATACGGACCGGCATCAAGCCATGGTTTCCCGGCTTCGGGAGATCATGCATTTCGACAGCCTTTGTTTCCAACGGCTGCAAAACACCATCGACGCCGTAGGAGTGGATTCCTGCAAGCTGTGTACGTATTGCTGGAACGGGAAGGAATAGGAAGGAGAACGGAAAGATATGAGAGCATTGATCAGTGTTTCAGATAAAACCGGCGTAGTGGCGTTTGCTCAGGAGCTTTCAAAACTGGGTGTGGAGGTCATTTCCACCGGCGGCACGGCCACCCGCCTGTCGGACAACGGGGTGAAGGTGATCGGAATCTCCGAAGTGACCGGTTTCCCCGAGTGCTTGGACGGACGAGTGAAAACGCTGCATCCGGCGGTACATGGAGGAATTTTAGCCATGAGAGAGAAGCCGGACCACATGAAGCAGATCGAGGATCTGGGAATTCAGCCCATCGATATCGTAGCCATCAATTTATATCCGTTTAAACAGACCATCTTAAAGGACGGAGTTGAGCTGGAGGAAGCCATCGAAAACATTGATATCGGAGGCCCGACCATGCTGCGTTCCGCCGCCAAAAATCATAAGGACGTGACGGTGATCTGTGATCCGGCGGATTACCAGACCGTGGTCAAGGAGCTTTCCGAGACGGGAACGGTCTCCTACGATACCAAGTATCGTCTGGCGTTGAAGGTCTTTCAGCATACCGCGTCTTACGACGCCATGATCGCGGATTATCTGCGCCAGCGGATCGACGGGGAGCTTCCGGACAATTTGACCATGACCTTTGAGAAGGCGCAGGAGCTGCGCTACGGGGAGAATCCTCACCAGAAGGCTTGGTATTACAAGGAGATTCGACCGGCGGAGGGCACGCTGGCTCGGGCGGAACAGCTCCACGGCAAGGAATTGTCCTTCAACAACATCAACGACGCCAACGGGGCGGTGGAAGCCCTGAAGGAATTTGACGAGCCCACCGTTGTGGCGGTGAAGCACGCCAATCCCTGTGGCGTGGGGACCGGCTGCGATATCTTTGACGCCTATCGGAAAGCATACGCGGCTGATCCGGTATCGATTTTCGGCGGCATCGTGGCGGCCAACCGGACCATCGACGAAAACACGGCTCAGGAGCTGGCAAAGACCTTCCTGGAAATCATCATCGCTCCGGATTTTACGCCGGAAGCCCTGGCCGTGCTGGAGCAGAAGAAGAACATTCGTCTGCTTCGTCTGCCGGGGATCGCGAAAAAGCAGGAGGGCGGTCTGGATCTGAAAAAGGTGGGAGGCGGCCTGCTGGTTCAAGATAAGGACAATACGATTTACGATGAGGACGAACTGAAGGTGGTCACCCAACGGATTCCAACGGAGAAGGAGCTGGCGGATCTGAAGTTTGCCATGAAGGTGGTGAAGCATACTCGCTCCAATGCCATTGTGCTGGCTAAGGACGGAAAGACCATCGGGGTGGGTCCCGGACAAACCAATCGGATCTGGGCGCTGGAAAACGCGGTGCGTCAGGCCACGGAAGAAACGAAGGGCGCGGTGCTGGCCTCCGATGCCTTCTTCCCCTTTGACGACTGTGTCACCGCCGCGGGAGAAGCGGGAATTACCGCCATCATTCAGCCCGGCGGCTCCATTCGAGACGAGGACAGCATCAAAAAAGCCAACGAGCTGGGCATCGCTATGGTGTTCACCGGAGCGAGGCATTTTAAGCATTAAAAAAATTAGTTTACTTTCGGCGGTGTAGTATTCTATCGTTTCTTGTGAAGTTCCCTAGGAAATAGATCAAATTTGAAAGGATGACAGGATGAAGGTTTTAGTAGTAGGCGGCGGCGGCAGGGAGCACGCGATCTGCTGGAAGCTGGCCCAAAGCCCCAAGGTGGATCGGCTTTACTGCGCGCCGGGAAACGCGGGGATCAGCCAGACGGCGGAATGCATCGATATCGCAGCGGAGGACATAGAAGGAATCTGCCGTTTCGCTTCGGAAAAGAAGATCGATATGGCGGTGATCGGACCGGAGGTACCGCTTTCCATGGGGATTACGGACGCTCTGGAGCAGGCGGGGGTCCGTACCTTCGGACCGAATAAAAAATGCGCTCAGCTGGAAGGCAGCAAAGCGTTTACCAAAGCGTTTTTGGCTCGCCATCATATTCCCACGGCAGGGTACAAAGAGTTTACCGACAAGGAAGAATTGAAAAAATCCGTGGGACCGTACGGCTATCCTATGGTGATCAAGGCCGACGGACTGGCGGCCGGAAAAGGTGTGGTCCTGGCCGAAAACGAGGAGGAGGCGCTTTCCGCCATCGAGGAGATGATGGGAGACAAGATTTTCGGCACCGCAGGGGAGAAGATCGTAGTGGAAGAATTTCTCACCGGTGTGGAAGCCTCCATGCTCTGCTTCGTGGATCGCAATTCCATCGTGCCCATGGAGTCCGCGCAGGACTATAAGCGGATTTATGATGGAGATCAAGGACCCAACACCGGCGGAATGGGAACGTATTCGCCCAGTCTGGTGTTTACTCCGGAGCTGGAACAGCGAATCCGCAAGGAGATCTTGGAGCCCACCTTGGCGGGATTTCAGGAGGACGGACTGGATTTTCGCGGCGTGCTGTTTATCGGTCTGATGATCTCCGAGGAAGGGCCCAAGGTGATCGAATTCAATAATCGATTCGGAGACCCGGAGACTCAGTCCGTTCTCATGCGTCTGGAAACGGATCTGGCGGAAATTTTCGACGCGGTGATCGACAATCGGCTGGCGGAGATCGAACTGCGATGGAGCGATCGGCGAGCGGTCTGCGTGGTGCTGGCTTCCGGCGGATATCCCGGTTCTTACGAAAAGGGGAAGGTGATCTCCGGATTGAACCGGGTGGAGGAAGACGTGGTCGTATTTCATGCCGGGACGAAATTCGGAGAAAAAATCGACAAGGACACCGGAATGCCGGAAATTCTTACAAGCGGCGGCCGGGTGCTGGGGGTAACCGCCACCGGAGCCACCCATGACGAGGCGCGGGCCAAAGCTTTCCGCAACGTGGAGAAGATTTCCTTTGAGGGGATGCAGTATCGAAAGGACATTGGGACCATCGTCAAAAAATAGACATCCCGACTATTCGGAGAACAGGGAATCCGTAAATTTGAATTTTACGGGTTCCTTATTTTTTTTGGCATAAGTCTTGCGTAACTACCCTGTTAGTAACATATTTTATGCGATCACAGGAACAGGAGGGTGACTATGACGAAAAAAATTGATGTAATGGATGGGAACACCGCGGCGGCATATATTTCTTATGCGTTTACCGATGTGGCGGGGATTTTTCCCATCACACCGTCCTCGCCAATGGCGGAGTACGTGGATGAATGGGCGGCAAAGGGCAAGAAAAATCTCTTTGGGCAGACCGTAAAGGTGGTGGAAATGCAGTCCGAGGGAGGGGCGGCGGGAACGGTGCACGGTTCCCTGGGAGCCGGCGCTTTGACCACTACCTATACGGCGTCACAAGGGCTTTTGCTGATGATACCCAACATGTACAAAATCGCGGGAGAGCTGCTTCCGGGAGTGTTTCACGTGTCCGCCCGGACGCTGTCGGTTCACGGACTTTCCATTTTCGGGGACCATTCCGACGTAATGGCCTGCCGGCAGACCGGATTCGCTCTGCTGGCAGCTTCCGATCCGCAGGAGGTCATGGACATGGGGGCCGTGGCCCACCTGTCCGCCGTGAAAAGCCGAATTCCTTTTTTGCATTTCTTCGATGGCTTCCGGACTTCGCACGAACAGCAGAAGATCGAGCTTCTGGACTATGAGGATCTGAAGCCCTTGATCGACTGGGAACAATTGAAGGCCTTCCGCAGGCGCGCCTTGAATCCGGAGCACCCCCGCACCAGGGGAACCACTCAAAACCCGGATATTTTCTTCCAGCAGAGGGAAGCGTCAAACCAGTATTTCGACCGGGTCCCCGGCATCGTGGAAGAGTATATGGGAGAGATCAACCGTTTGACAGGACGGAATTACGGGCTTTTCGACTATTATGGGGCGGAGGACGCCGTCGAGGTGATCGTGGCCATGGGTTCGGTGAGCGATACGATAAAGGAAACCGTGGATGCTCTGTTGACACAGGGCAAAAAGGTGGGAGCGGTGAACGTTCATTTATACCGGCCCTTCTCCGCAAAGCATTTCCTGGACTGCCTGCCAAAGACTGTGGAACGGATCGCGGTTCTGGACCGGACGAAGGAACCGGGAGCCTTGGGAGAACCTCTGTATCAAGACGTGTGCACGGTGTACTACCAGAAGAATCAGCCTATGACCGTGGTGGGCGGGCGCTATGGACTGGCCTCAAAGGACACCACCCCGGCGCAGATTTTAGCGGTTTATGATAATCTGGCTTCGGAACATCCGCGCAGCAATTTTACCATTGGGATCGTGGATGACGTGACTCATCTGTCTCTGCCTGTTAAGGAGGAAGTCGACATTAGCCCGTCCGGCCGTACCAGCTGTAAAATCTGGGGTTTGGGCTCCGACGGCACGGTGGGAGCGAATAAGAACACCATTAAAATCATCGGAGAGACCACGGAGCTTTATAGTCAAGCTTATTTTGTCTATGACTCCAAGAAATCCGGTGGGCTGACCCAATCGCATCTGCGTTTCGGGGATCGCCCGATCCGCTCCTGTTATCTGGTGGGAACCGCGGATTTCGTGGCCTGTCACAATCCGTCTTACGTGGACAAGTACGACATGGTAAAGGATCTGAAGCCAGGTGGTATTTTTCTGCTGAACTGCGGCTGGACCGGGGAGGAGCTGGACGAAAAGCTGCCTGCTTCCATGCGAAGGGCGCTGGCGGAGAAGAACGTGCGGTTTTACACCATTGACGCCGTCCATATTGCCAGACAGCTGGGGCTGGGGGGCCGGATCAACACCGTGCTGCAAGCAGCGTTTTTTAAACTGGTAGGGATCATTCCCTATGAGGAGGCTGTGGAGCACATGAAGCAGGCCATCTACAAAACCTATTATGCGAAAAAGGGCCAGGGAGTGGTGGATCAGAACTGCGCCGCCGTGGAACAGGGAGGAAAGCAGCTGATCCGGGTGGAGATTCCACGGGAATGGCTGACGCTGGAAGACGAAATTCCGCAGGAGGACCCGCGGAAGCCGGAATTTATTAAAAAGGTGGTGGATGTCGTGAACCGTCAGGAGGGAGATTCCCTGCCGGTTAGCGCCTTCGTGGAGATCGCGGACGGATCGTTTCCGCCGGGAACCACGGCCTATGAAAAACGCGGCATCGCGGTGGAAATCCCCCGGTGGCAGCCGGAGCTGTGTCTCCAGTGCAATCAGTGCGCCTATGTCTGTCCTCACGCGGCGATTCGGCCATTTCTGCTGGACTCCAAAGAAGCCGCGCATCGTCCCGACGGATTTGAGGTCACTCCAGCCAGAGGGAAGGAGCTGGAGGGCTATCAGTATCGGATGCAGATTTCACCGCTGGACTGCACGGGTTGTGAAAGCTGCGTCAACGTCTGCCCGGCCAAAGAAAAGGCTTTGGTGTTGAAACCGCTGGAGAGCCAGCTCTCCCAGAGGGAAAACTGGGATTACGCCGTATCGAAAATAAGGATCAAGAAGGATGCGGTCAATGGAACCTCCGTAAAAGCAAGCCAATTCGCACAGCCCCTGTTTGAATTCTCGGGAGCCTGCGCGGGCTGCGCCGAAACCCCCTATGTCAAGCTGGCTTCACAGCTGTTCGGCGATCGGATGTACATCGCCAACGCTTCCGGCTGTTCCACCGCCTTCAGCGGCAGCACGCCCTCCATGCCCTACACCGTCAATGAGGACGGACACGGCCCGGCGTGGGGAATGTCGCTGTTTGAAGACTGTGCGGAATACTCCTACGGAATGCTGCTGGGCGCCGGAGAAATCCGTGATCGGGTCATTCAGGCGGTAGGCAGGCTGCGGGAGGCCGGTGTGGCCAAGGGGTACTGTGACCGTTTTCTGGCTCTGCGGGACTGTGCGGAGGCGACCAAGGAGGTCTCCAAGCAGTTGGTGGAAGCGCTGAAGAAGGCCAAGCCCTTGTCCAGAGAAGCGGACGAATGGGCTGACTATGTGATCGAAAACCGGGAGTTCCTGTCCAAGAAGTCCTTCTGGGCTTTCGGAGGTGACGGCTGGGCCTACGATATCGGCTACGGAGGCTTGGATCACGTACTGGCGTCGGGAAAGGACATCAATCTGCTGGTGCTGGACACCGAGGTGTATTCCAACACCGGCGGCCAGTCATCCAAGGCGACGGCCGCGGGAGCGGTGGCCAAGTTCGCATCCGCCGGGAAAAGGGTCAAGAAAAAGGACCTGGGGATGATGGCCATGAGCTACGGTTATGTGTATGTGGCTCAGATTGCCATGGGAGCGGATCAGAGCCAAACGCTCAGAGCCATGCGCGAGGCGGAGGCTTATCCGGGGCCGTCCATTCTCATCGCTTATTGTCCATGCATCGAGCACGGCCCGAAGTGCGGGATGTCGTTGTCCCAGCAGGAAATGAAGAAGGCGGTGGAGGCCGGTTATTGGCATTTGTACCGGTATAATCCGACGTTAAAAGAGCTGGGGAAAAACCCGTTCATCCTGGATTCCCCAAAACCTGCCGGAGATTTTAAAGAGTTTCTGCGGGGGGAAAACCGCTATGCCTCTTTGGAGCTGACCTTCCCGGATACGGCCAAGGAACTGTTTGAAAAGGCGGAACAGGATGCCAAAGAGCGCTATGAGACTTATCTTAAGCTGGCGAAGGGCTGAGTGAAACGGAGGAGATCAAAATGAAAAAGTGGAAAGTCGTGATTACGGATCGAGAATATGAGGAGATCGAGCAGGAGAAGGAATTGCTGGAGGGAATCGGCTGCGAGGTGCTGGATTATCAGGTGAAGGCCGAGGAAGACGTAATGGAGGTCGTGCGAGGCTGCGACGCGGTGCTGACTCAATACGCGAATATCACCAAAAGGGTCATGGATGCCATGCCGGACTGTCAGATCATCTCCAAATACGCCATCGGACTGGATAAGATCGATATCCCCGCCGCCACGGAACGGGGCATCTGTGTGGCCAATGTAAGAGATTACTGCATTGACGAGGTGTCTACTCACACGGTGGGACTGATCCTGAATCTCTGCCGCAAGAT
The DNA here is from genome assembly GCA_959606705.1 of uncultured Bacillota bacterium. Classification (GTDB taxonomy): domain Bacteria; phylum Bacillota; class Clostridia; order Peptostreptococcales; family Anaerovoracaceae; genus CAUHLX01. The sequence continues at coordinate 11,698 of CAUHLX010000004.1, forward strand.
CACGTTTCTCAACAATACGGTGAAAGGCGGGACTTGGGATTATAAAGCGGCCAAGAAAATTTACAATCTTCGGGGGATGACGCTGGGGCTCAACAGCTTCGGGAAAATCGCCCAGGCGACGGCGGAGAAAATGAAGCCCTTCGGCGTGCGTCTGATCAGCTTTGATCCCTTCGTATCACAGGAATTCGCGGCTCGATACGATGTGGAGCTGGTCTCCTTCGACGAGCTTTGTGCTCGTTCGGACATTCTTTCCACTCATGCGCCGGCCAACGAGGACACCAAAGGAATGTTCGATAAGCAGGCGTTTGAGAAAATGAAAAGGACCGCAGTGCTGATCAACACGGGGCGCGGGCCGGTGGTGGATACGCCGTCCCTGATATGGGCGCTGCAAAACCGAAAAATCGCGGGGGCCGCTTTAGATGTCACCGAGCCGGAGCCCATCGAAGCGGACAGTCCGCTGCTGTCCATGGATCAGGTGATCTTCACTCCACACGCCGCTTATTATTCTGAGGATTCCCAACGTGCCTTGCAGAGGCTGGGGGCGGAGAACATCGTGCAGAGGCTGACCGGCTTCTATCCCCGATTTCTGGCCAATGTGGAGCTGAAAGATCGGCTGGGGTTAAAGGAACTGCCGTCGGACCGGGGCCGCGGCGGGGAACAGCCGGTCTGAACCGAGGGGTTGGCATTAAGCTTGCAACAGCTTATTATCATCTGATCATTCGCGTCGAGAACGACCGGAAAGGAGCGCCATCCGTTAAAACAACTTCTCCTCTAACTCATCGAAACCTAGGCTGTAACACAGAAGCGCCGCCCAAACCGGAGAGACTTTGTCATTGACGCCGACGGATCGAAAAAAGCCCGCATTCCGGGCTTTTTTTCGTGGGACGGCCTCTATCGCGGCAGGTCGATCTGATATTCCTTGAGCTTACGATACAGCGTGTTGCGGGCAATTCCCAGGGAGCGGGCCGCCTTGGAAACATTGCCGCCGCTGGTGGTCAGGGCCCGCTCGATGGCCTGGCGTTCGGAGCCTTTGATGGAAGAGTCGGCGCCTCCGGGCAAGGGAGCCGAAGCGGCGGCGATCGGTATTCCATGGGGAGCCTCCCCGGTCAGGGCCAAAAATGAATTCAGGTCACAGGTTTCGATGACGGAGCTTGCGCGGATGGACGCTTGTACGAAGCCTCGTTCCAGCACGTTTTCCAGCTCTCGGACGTTGCCGGGCCAGGAATAGTGGGAAAGCAGCTGCAACGCCTCATCGGATATGGACAGGTCCACGCCGGAGCTGTTGCGAATGCGGTCGATGATGTACTCGCTGAGGAGCGGCAGGTCTTCCGTTCTCTGGCGTAGCGGAGGAATCTGGATGGTGATGACGTTCAGTCTGTAATACAGATCGGAGCGGAACAGCCCCTGGGATACCATCTCTCCCAGATTCACGTTGCAGGCCGCGATCAGCTTCAAATGCAGGCTGATGCTGGTGGAGCCTCCCAGCCGGGTAATCCGTTTATCCTGAACCACGCGCAGCATCTTTGCCTGAATGTCCAGGGGCATGGAGTTGATCTCGTCCAGAAAGATGGTACCGCCCTCGGCCAGCTCGAATTTACCGGGCTGACCGTTTTTTTTGGCTCCGGTATACGCGCCGCTCTCATAGCCGAACAATTCGCTTTCCAGCAGTCCGATGGGGATGGCCGCACAGTTTACGGCGACGAAAGGACCCTTTCTGAAGCTGCTGGCGTTGTGAATGGCATGGGCGAATATTTCCTTGCCCGTTCCGCTCTCTCCTTGAATCAGCGTGTTGCTGCTGAGGGCGGCCGTCTGCTGCGCCAGCTGGACCGTTTGCAGCAGTGTGGGGTTTTCGCCGATGATATTGTCGAAGGTGAAGGAGGCGTTCCAGCCGCCGAAGGTTTTCATCATGTTCCGGGCGGTCCCCATGTCCTTGAGTGTTCCGATGACTCCGTGAACGGTGGTGTAATCCGGGGCGATGGGGCGAATGGTGCCCATATAGCGTTTGGTGGAGCTGCCGATGGTGAGGACGATTTCCTTGTCGATCATGGAATGCTTGGTCTTGAGTACTTTGGTAAAGGGATTGTTTTCACCGAACAGCTCTCCCACGCGAGCCCCTTCGAACTTGCCGTCGGGGGGATTGATCAGCGTCAGGGCGGCTTTGTTGGTCATGGTGACCAGACCGTCGGAATTCACTACGATCATGGCTTCGTTCATGGATTCGAGGATGGCTTTGTTGAACAGGTTGGTGATCTCCAGCTGCTGTTGGTTGTGGAGCTGCCGCAGGTTGTATTCCACTCCCTTGCTGAGCGCGATCATCGTTTCCAGCGTGCGGGGATCGTTTTTGAGATAATGTTCCACGACGTTGATGATTCCCACCAGCGAATTGTCCCAGTTGAAGATGGGAACCGAGGTGCAGACCAGATTGTGCAGGCCGATGTCAAAGTGCTCCGCGCCGATGAGGCGAACCGGCTTTCGCAGACGGTGCGCCACACTCATGGCCGTGGTGCCGCAGGTGCATTCGTCCCGTCTGAGTCCGGGTCTGGCGTAGGTGCCTCGCGCGCGAATGATCAGGTCGTCCGTGGCGCGGTAGGTTTTGATGAAGTATAAGTCTTTGTCGTACAAGTCCAGTGTGAACAGAGAGTTTTGAAACTGCTCGGCAAAGGATTCGAAGATCGGAGTGGTCGCTTCGATGAGCTCATGGTTTGCCTGCACCCTTCGGTTCAATTCGGAAGGGCGGATGGGCTGAGGTACGATGTGGCGCGGGTCCAGACCGAAATCCAGGCTCCGTTTCCAGGAATCCAGCACCTCCGGACGAATCAAATCGGGAGACGGAATCTGTCCATGGTCCATAAACTGAGACCAGGCTTCCTGTACCGCGGCCACCTGTTCGAGGAACCGTTCCATATTCTCCAGCATTTCCCGTTTTACCTGTTCCACATCCATTGTCACACCTCTGTCCTAAAATATAACACCAAAGAACGAATGTGTCTCATTATATAACACTTATGATCCCGAGGCAATAGAAGAGCAGAGAATTACACTTGAAAATTCAGAAAAAAAATGAATTGGCATAATGTACCAACAATTTTATGGCGATGAATGATTCAATCCTCAATTTCGTTTTGTTAGAATAAAGTACCACATATTAGCAGGTTACGGCTGATTCGCTCTCTTTGGCAGTGCTCGTTGGTCCATAGATTGGCATTGTAATTGCAATATAAAATAGCAAGATCGGATTGTAACCATAAAACAGTGACGTTGTCAATGGGCCGTGGTTGGCGGAAGGAGGAACCTATGCCATTTAAAAAAGCGGGGGAGTCCAGGGCGTTCGGAGCGCCGGGGAAGTACATTCAAGGGCCGGGGGAGCTGGATCGGCTTCCGACGTATGCAAAGTCCTACGGGGATCGGGGCTTGCTGCTGCTGGATCCGTTTTTTCAAAAAGACTGGGAAAATCGCCTGGTGAAAGCATTTGAACAGAAGGGATTGACGCTTTTCCACAGGATCTTTCACGGAGAATGCACGGAGCGGGAGATCAAGGAGCTTTCCGCGGATGCGATGAAACAAGGGGCGAAGGTCTTGATCGGAATCGGCGGCGGAAAAACCTTGGATACCGTAAAAGCCGCGGCGGCGGACTGTGGGATCCCGATGATTGTTTGTCCTACGGCAATTTCCAACGACGCGGCGACCAGCTCCCATTCCGTGGTGTATCGGGAGGACCGTACCAGTTACAATCGCAGGAATGGAAAGAACCCGGATTATGTGATTGCCGATACGGACGTGATCATTCAAGCACCGATCCGAATGCTGGCCGCCGGGATGGGAGACGCACTGGCCACCTACATCGAAGCGAGGGCGGGTCTGGCCTGCGGAAATGTAAACTACATCGGCGAAGACAACCGTCCCACCAGAGCGGGGCTAGCCATTGCCAGGCTCGCATACGACATTATTTTAGAAAAAGGACCTGCCGCTTATCAGGCGGCCATGAATCGGGTTCGCACGGAAGCGTTTGAAGATTTGGTGGAAGCAAATACGCTGCTCAGCGGACTCGGATTTGAGAACACCAGCTGCTCCGTAGCTCACGGATTGCAAAGCGCACTGTATTCCCTTCCGGAAACGGCGGCTTGTCTGCATGGGGAACTGGTAGGGTTCGGAACATTGGTGCAGTTGGTTGTGGAGAACCGTCCGGAAGAAGAATTTGATCGCCTCTATGAATTTTACAAAAAAGTATCTCTCCCGACTTCGCTGGATGAAATCGGAATTACGATGGAAAAGCGGGAAAAGGTTTCTTCCGCCGTGGAATTGGGCCTCTCGCAATATGAAGTACTCCGGGTAGAGCCTTTTGATGTGACAAAAGATAGATTAATCGAAGCGATTCTGTTCGTTGATTCATTGAAGTGACCCATTTAGGTTTTCTTATTTTTTATATAAATTAAGGAGGGAGAAAAAACAAAAAACACAAAGGTCATTCAAAATCAAAAGCGACAATGAAGAGGAGGAAAAGGAAATGAAGTTGAAATCAAGGCAAAAGACAGTCATCGCATTGGCGTTATCAATGGTACTGGCATTTTCGCTAAGTGCGTGCGGCAGTTCCGGAGACTCGGATACCGGTGGTGGTGACAAAGGCAAAACAATTTCCATTCATTTAGGGACAAACTTTGGAACCGCCTGTCCGGCTTATCCCGTAATGCAGGATTTCGCGGCTGAGTTAAAGGAAAAATCCGGAGGCTCCATGGAATTAGTCTTGGATATCGCCGGAGTCCATGGCAGCGATCGGGACATTATTGAAATGGTGGAAAACGGGACCTTGGGAATGGGCTATATTGCGGATATCGGCGTCGTGGCAGTCATCCCCGAAATCGGATATGTTAATCTTCCTTATCTCTTCCCCAGCATCGATGACGTGGAAGAGCTCTATTATCATGGATGGATTGGCGACGCCTATCGCGCCACATTAAAAAAACACGGGATCGAAGTAATGGGGGAAATGATGGAGAACGACTTCCGCTGGATGACCAACTCCAAGCATGCCATCGATACCGTGGATAGCCTAAAAGGATTAAAAATGCGCGTTCCGGAAAATCCGATGTATGTTTCGTTCTTTGAAAAAATCGGAACGCAGCCCACGGCGATGGCGGTAAGTGAACTGGGGTCAGCACTGCAGCAGGGTGTCGTTGACGGACAGGATAACGGACCTCTCAACACGTTTTCTTATGGATTCTATGAATTTCAACCTTATATGACCCGGAGCAATCATGCATTTGCCGGGATCGCCTATCTGGCATCGGAGAAGTTTATGAAAGATAACCTGGACGAGGAGCAGGAAGCCTTATTCAGAGAGCTCTGTGACAAGTACTCCCAGCTCTCTAAGGATGCAATGCGTCAAGGCATCAAGGAATATGAACAGAAAATGATCGACGCGGGAGTGGAGATCATCGATGTATCTCCTGAATTGGACAAGCTGTTCCGCGAGAAAGCACATGAAATCTGGATGGACGACAGCGTCGTCGGTCAATTTGATCCGGACGTAATGAAGAGAATTCGTGAAGAATTGATGAAATAAGGATCGTGATTTTCGTCTCTGACGACAGTCATACGATCATTCGGAGGGCTGCTATTCATTGGATTTAGCAGCCCTCGGAGACATAAGGGGAGTTGAAATGGAACAGAAAAGCAAGCTGTCAAAAGTAAATGACGGGATTGCCGGTGTGGAACTGGCGGCAGCATCGGTTGTTTTCTTTGCGATGCTGGTCATGATCATCATTCAGGTAATCTTCCGTTATGTGTTGAAGGTTCCTCTGGCCTGGACCGATGAGATGCTTCGGTTCCTCTTTATCGGAGCAAGTTTCTTAGGCGCAATCGTGGCTACGAAGCAAAGGAAGCACGTAGAGGTTAACTTTATCAGCACCATGATCACCAAAAAATGCAAAACGGAACCATCGCGGAAGCGCGCGCTTTTTGCGGTGGATCTGATCGATGAGGTGGTGGGATTCGGGTTTAGCGTTTACATTGCACAGATGATGGTCGCATACACGGTGGAAATGAAGAGTATGAATCAGCTGTCCATCGCTATGTCTATGCCGCTTTGGTGGATCATTGCGGTCATCGCCTTGTCTTTTGTGATGTGTGCGTTTCATTTCTTGATGTCATTCTTCCTCACGATTCAGGAAATTCTCGCGGATCGGAAAGGCAGGGTGACGGCATGATCTATTTAGGGCTGTTCTTGGGAATATTCGTGGTACTTGCTTTGGTTCGTGTACCGGTCGGATTTAGTATGGGAATTGCGTCCGTCGTTGTCTTGGCCGTGGCCAATCTGCCGCTGGCCAGCGTGCAGACCGCCTTGTTCTCCGGACTGAATTCCTTTACGTTCCTGGCCATTCCGGCATTTATCTTCGCCGGAGATATCATGGGAGCATCGGGAATTTCCAACGCGGTGCTCAACTTTGCCAATTCCATCATCGGACGTTTACGAGGAGCGGTCGGCGCTACCGCTATCGTTACATCACTGTTGTTCGGAACACTCACCGGATCATCCGTGGCTACGGTTACCGCGATTGGCAGCATGATGCTGCCGGAAATGGAAAAACGGGGCTATGATAAAAAATACAGTACGGCGCTGATCAGCTGCTGCGGTTTTTTAGGGATTCTCGTTCCGCCCAGTATTCCGGGGGTCATTTACTCCATGATGTCAGGGGAGAGTCTGCTCCGGGTCTGGCTATGTACACTGGTTCCGGGAATTCTGGTAGCGTTGGTTTACATTGGCATCAATTATTTCTATTTCGGACGAAAGGAAGAAAAGGCCGCGGAGCCTTTCCGCATGGGGACCTATTTTGTGGGAATCGGCAGAAGCCTGAAATCTTCTATCGTGGCGCTGTTGATGCCCGTCATCATTTTCTACGGGATTTACGGAGGAATTTTCACTCCTACCGAAGCCGGCGGGGTCGCGGTCTTTTATGGTTTGCTGGTGGGCTGGGTCATCATGCCGCTGTGGAAAAAGAAATTCCCCGAGAAGCGGTTTCACAGTTTGCTGGCGGACTCAGTGGTGTCCAGCGCCAGCATCACTTTTATCCTGGCCTTTGCCGCGGTCTGCGGCAAGATGATTACCTTTACCAGAGTTTCGGAAACCCTGACACAATTCCTTTTTCAAATTACGGACAACAAGTATATTTTCTTGCTGGTATTAAACGTGATTCTGCTGATTGTGGGGATGTTCTTGGAGACCAATACCGCAATTATGCTGTTGGGACCGATTCTGATTCCCGTGGCGGTGGCCTACGGAGTAGATCCCATCCACTTTGCCGCCATCATGCTGCTGAACATGGAAATTGGAATGATCACGCCGCCTATGGCGGGAAATCTGTTCGTGGGGTGTCGAATTGCCAATCTCAATATTGATGATATTCTGCCTTGGCTGGTGCCGTTCTGGATCGGGTGCGTGGTGGTATTGATGATCATTACTTATATTCCACAGCTTGTTTTATTCATTCCGTCATTGGTTTAAGGACGGAGAAAGGAGAGCATGTTATGAAAGCAATTGCGGTCACGGCGCCGGGAAAGGTGGAAATCGTTACGGACGTACCCCGGCCGGTCTGTGGAGATTACGAAGCCCTGGTCGAGGTGTACTACTGCGGATTTTGCAACGGTACGGATTTTCAAGTCATCAACCAAACCATGACTCCCGAGGAAGGCTTGATGGATTTCCCTACGATTTTGGGACATGAGGGCTCGGGGATTGTGGTGGAGATCGGTAGAAAGGTAAGGCACATCAAGGTGGGGGATCATGTCATTCATCAGAATCTCCATCGCGACGTGGGCAACGGCTATACCAAGACCTTTGGCGGGATGGCGGAATATGGTCTGATCAACGATAACCAGGCGATGCTGGAGGACGGACTGACCGCGGCCTCCTTCCCGTTCAACCGTCAGGCAGTGATCCCCAATGACCTCGATTTGCAGGATGCGGCGGTGATGCAGCCTATGTGCGAAAGCTATAGCGCGGTAAAAAACTTCGGAGTGGATGAATCGAAGAAAGTGATGATTTACGGCGCGGGGCCTATGGGCATCGCGGTGGCAAAATATTGTAAGGTATTCGGCTGTCCGGATCTGACGATCGTGGACATGGATCCAACTCGGCTGGAGCTGGCGAAGGAGATCACCGGGGCGGATCGGCTGATCAACACGTCGGAGCATAAGCTGAAGGACGTTCTGGGAGATGAGCTGTTCGATATGGTCATCGATATCGTGGGGCACACCAGCATCCTCATCGAAGGGTCCGGCTTTGTGAAGCCGTATGGAAAGGTTTGCTCCATGGGCGTTCTGAAGAAAGACGACTTCCTTCTGGACATGTCCAAGATTAAAAATAACACCATGGTCCATATGCTGAATTTCCCCTTCGGAGAGTATGACTGTTTGGAACAGAATATTGATTTGATTCGCAGGGGGATCATCAAGCCCAAGCAGTTTTACAGCCACGTCCTGCCGATGGACGAGGTACATCAGGCGATGGAGCTGGTACGAACCAAGAGAACATTAAAGGTCGTATTGAAAATAAAAGAATGAGAATGTAAAAAATAGTAAACTGCTTGAATTGTTCATGAGTAATGTCTTTTTGTTTCATTACGCATACAATAAAATGGAAGGGATGTAAAAATGAAGGTTATAAATTTGAGTAAAAAAGCAATTGTCACCGGGGCTGGCTCTCTCGAGTATCTGAAGGAAATCAAAAGTAAAAAAGCGATGATCGTAACCGGAGGACAGTCCATGCAGAAGCAGGGCGTCATCGGTATGGTAGTGGACTATCTTTCGCTGGGCGGTGCCAATATCCTGGTTCACGACGGAATTCGCAAAAATCCCACCATCGACCAGGTGATGGAAGGACTCGAGGAAATGAAGCGATTCCAGCCGGACACCGTGGTGGCTGTCGGCGGGGGATCCGCCATCGACGCCATGAAAGGCATGGTGCTGTTTTATGAATTCCCTCAGCTTAGTTTTGAAAATGTGCTGGTATCGGAAATCCCCGCCGAACGGAAGAAGGTGGAGATGATCGTCGTGCCTTCCACATCGGGGACCGGTTCCGAGGTCACCAGAGGAACGGTCATCACCGATACGGTGAAGGGCATCAAGATTCCCATTATGACACCATGCCTCAAACCGGACGTGGCCATTTTGGACGTCAACGTGGTCATGCGGATGCCGGACAATATCGTGGCGGAAACCGGGATGGACGCCCTGACTCACGCGGTGGAATGCTACACGAACCCAGGTCTGGAGGACTTTACGGAAGTAATCGCCAAAGGGGCGATCGAAGGGCTGCTGAAGTGGCTGCCGATTTCCTATGAAGAGAAGACCATGGAGGCTCGGGAGAAAGTCCACAATTACCAATCCATGGCGGGAATCGCCTTTACCAATGTGGGGGTTGGCATGGTTCATGGAATCGCCCACGCCTTTGGGGCTCAGTATAATATGGCTCACGGGCTGGCCAACGCCGTGATCCTGCCCTTTGTACTGGAATACAATCGTCGGAATCCCACGGTGGAGGAGAAATTGAGACGGCTGGCAAGCTGGTGCGGGGTGGAGGACTTTGTACAAACGGTGAAGGAGCTGAAAACGAGACTGCAAATTCCTTACTGCCTCCGCGACACGGGTTTGGAGGAAAGCCGATTCTTGGCGGACCTGGATCTTTTAGTAGAGCATTCTATGCTGGGAGCTACGCGGGTCAATCCGGTTGCCATGACACCGGAATCCATGAGAGAGATGATCCGGGCGCTGTATTACGGCTCCGCGATTGACTTTTAGTAAAATGGAAAGGGCACGGAGGAAATCATGACAGAGCAAAGCGCGGTAAGGCTGCTGGGAAAGGACAAAGGGCTGGCTCGATCTCTGCTGGGCTCCATGGGCTATACGGAGGATGAACTGAGCGGCAGGCCGATCATCGGCATCGCCAACTCCTGGAACACTCTGACGCCGGGGCATTTCAACCTGAACCAAGCGGCGGAATTCGTAAAAAAGGGGATCTATCGAGGGGGTGGAACGGCGGTAGAGTTTGGCGTGATCGCGGCTTGTGACGGGATTGCCAACGGACATGAGGGGATGAAGTACATCCTCCCATCCCGAGATATCATTGCCAATTCGGTGGAAATCATGGCGCGGGCGCATCAGCTGGACGGGCTGGTTTTGCTGGCCTCCTGTGATAAGATCGTGCCGGGAATGCTGATGGCGGCGGCTCGCCTCAATCTGCCGGCGATCCTGGTGAACGGCGGCCCTATGATGGGCGGGGTCGAGTTCGACGGAAGAAAATCGGATGCGACCTCTGTGGATGAGGCGATGGGAATGGAGCGCTCCGGTTTGATCGGCGCGGACGAGGTGGAAGCGCTGGAGCATGGGAATTGCCCGGGTTGCGGTTCCTGCGCGTTCCTAGGCACCGCCAACACCATGGGCTGTCTGACGGAAGCCATGGGAATGAGCTTGCCGGGAAGCGCTTTGGTGCCCGCCGTTTACGCGGAGCGGTTCAAGATCGCCTACTATTCGGGAGTAAAGATCTGCGAATTGATCGAGAGGGGAATCCGTACTCGGGATATTTTGACCAGGGAAGCGCTGGAAAACGGAATCCGGACCGCGCTGGCCATCTGCGGGTCCACCAACGCCGTGCTGCATCTCAGCGCCCTCGCCTATGAGGCGGAGCTGGAGCTGGATGTGGTGGAGGAATTCGAGCGCTTGAGTCGGGAGACTCCTCAGCTGGCACGGGTCAATCCGGCGGCCAAATGGGATATGGAAGATTTCCACAAGGCGGGAGGAATTCCCCGAGTTATGATAAACTTAGGGAAAAAGCTTCATTCGGACGTGAGAACCTGTACGGGAAAAACGCTGGGAGAGAATTTGCGGGAATACCGATTCTACGAACCGGAAAACCCACAGCTGATCCGCACGATGGACAATCCCTTTGATCCCCAGGGAGGAATCGCGGTGCTTCGCGGCAACTTGGCACCGGACACCGCCGTCACTAAGCCGGGAGCATTCGATCCTTCGCTTTCCGTATTCGAGGGGACGGCTCGCGTGTTTGACTGTGAGGAAGACGCCAATGAAATGATTCTGGCTGGGAAAATCAAAGCGGGGGATGTGGTGGTGATCCGCTACGAAGGGCCAAAGGGCGGACCGGGAATGCGGGAAATGTATAAGGCGATGAAATTTTTATACGGCATGGGGCTGAGCAAAACCACGGCCTTGATTACCGACGGACGGTTTTCCGGCACCAATAACGGCTGCTTTGTAGGGCACATCTCACCGGAAGCGGCGGAAGGCGGGACAATCGCCGTGGTACGGGACGGAGACCGGATCGAAATCAATATTCCGGAGCGGCGGCTCACGCTTAAGGTGAGTGAAGAGGAGCTTCGGCGGCGACAGCTGGAATGGGTTCCGCCGGTCAAGGATATCCCACGGGGCTGCCTGCGTCAGTACGCAAGGTCGGCTTCGTCCGCCAATCGAGGCGGGGTCCTGTTATAGACGGGCCAGAGAATTCTATTTGGGGCAGCTGCGGCGAACGCGGCTGAAACCGTTTCGCGAAACGGGGGAAGGAGGAAAGACAATGGGATGTGGATGTAATGTGGAAGCTCTGAAAACACACGCCAAAGAGATTCGCAAGAACATCATTGAAATGATCGGGGATCTGGGAATCGGACATGTGGGAGGAAGCCTGTCGCTGGCGGACACGCTGGCGGTGCTGTATTTTGGAATTCTAAATGTGAATCCCCAGGACCCGCATATGGAGGAACGGGATCGGGTCATATTGTCCAAAGGGCACGCCGGACCGGCGATGTACGCGGTATTGGCGGCAAAGGGTTATTTTGACCGGGACCTGCTGTTCACGCTGAACCGGGGCGGCACGAATTTACCCAGTCACTGTGACCGTTTGAGGACGCCGGGGATCGATATGACCACGGGCTCTCTCGGCCAAGGGCTTTCCGCGGCCTTGGGAATGGCGGAGGCTCTGCGAATGAAAGGAAATCCGGCTCATGTGTTTTGCATCATAGGGGACGGGGAATCTCAGGAGGGCCAGATCTGGGAAGCGGCTATGTTTGCGGCCAACCGGAAGCTGTCGCATCTGATCGCCTTTACGGATTACAACGGAATGCAGATCGACGGAACCACGGATGAGGTTAACTCGTTGGAACCTTTGGCGGATAAATGGCGGGCTTTCGGATGGGAGGTATCCGAAATCGATGGTCACGATATCGAAGCGATTTACGCCGCGGTGATGAACGCGAAGGCTTGTGAGGACCGGCCGTCCATGATTATTCTGAGAACGATTAAGGGAAAGGGCGCCGCGTTCAGCGAGGGGAAGCTTTCTTGCCACAACATGACGGTGACAAAGGAGATGGCCGCCGAAGCGGTGGCGGCGCTGTATGCGGAGGAAGAGGAGAAAGGAGGGCGGCAGCTGTGATCGAACGGGAAGAATTGAGAGCGGTATACGCGGAACAAATGCTGGAGCTGGCGGGCCGGGATTCCCGCATTGTGGTTCTGGACGCGGATTTGATGAAGGCAAACGGCATGATTCCTTTTCGTGAGGCATATCCGGATCGAACGCTGGACGTAGGGGTGGCCGAAGCGAATATGATGGGGATTGCGGCGGGATTATCCAATGAAGGAATGATTCCCTTTGCCCATACCTTTACGGCCTTTGCTGCCAGAAGAAGCTTTGATCAGGTATTTATCAGCAT
>CAUHLX010000005.1 GCA_959606705.1 uncultured Bacillota bacterium
AAGCGAACGGCCCCGCGGACCTGTTTCCGCATCTCTCCGGGCAGTCCCGCACACTCCGAAAATTCCGCCGGGATTCCCAGAGCGGCCGCGGCCTCCGCTTCCCTCCGCAGCCATTCTTCGTGATCCTCGTTCAATGTATATAGATAGGCGGGAAGCGTCTCCAATTCGCAGGAAATCCCCTTCTTCTCCACCAGTGTCCGAAACTCCTCCACCGCCATCTGGTTGATCTCCGCGTACTGTTTCGCCCTGGCCATGCCGAATTCCTGAATCAGATGATCGTAAATCAGCCCGTGCTGAGAGGTGATCTTGGCGGTGGTCTTCGCCGTCACACCACTCCCAATGCGATCTGCGTCAATCACTGCCGTCTCGATCCCCTTCTCCCGCAGCTTCTCGGCGGTAAGAATCCCCACCATTCCCCCGCCGATCACTAAGACCGGGACATGCAGATCCTTGGTCAGCGGTTTTCTCCCGGCAATTTCACAGGTTGCCTGCCAAAGAGACTCCGTTTCTTTAAACGCCTCGTTCCATTTGATTTCCCCGCCTTCACTCGGCCGGTTTCCCTTGTCCTTCCTCTTTTCCACGTTCATCACCTCAAAGGATAGTTTTGCCCGTTGAAGCGAATCTTATCACAGTTTAAGCACAGGTAAAAAGAATCGCGCTCATTTCCAGCAGCAGTCTCGGTTCCTCCAACAGACCACTGTGATATGCGGCGGACACCCTGACCCGCTGGCCCGTCTGCCCACAGTGATGCTCCGAAAGCCATCCATCCACCGCTTCTCCTAAGCTTCTCAAATCCTCCTGTTCCATGACCCGTTTCAAGCTGAGTTTGATGGGGAAGGAGGAAACCAGCGGCGGATCGCACAAATCAAACAGCACCTCTTCCAGGAAAAACGAAAAACGCAGTTCAAACCCCCGCAGCGAATCCTCGAAAAATTCGCAGAAATTCTCCACCGACCAGGAACCCGCCTCATAAGGCTGAGAAACACAGTGATCAGGGCTCACGCTTTCCGGGAATTCCGCCGGAGGCAGACGATAGACAAAGTCATCCACAGGATTAAGCCTCCCGTAGCCCGGCAGTTCAAATTCTTCATTCCGCGTCAATTCCACCGTGAGCTGGACGCTCTGATCCGTGCAGAGAGAATGCCCTCCCGATCCGATCCGGTATTCCGCCCGTTCTCCCGCCTGGACACAAACCTCAGGGAAAGCGGACAACCGGTAAACACCTTCCTCCCCCGCTGTCTCCGCACTCAAAATTGCCTCATGACCCGCGCTGTCCCGAACGGAAAGCTGTGGAAATTTCGCCGTTGTTCCCTCGCCGCGGATGCGGTATTCCACAACGTGTCCGGCGGTAAAACAGGCCCGAAGCACCAGCGCCTCCTCCTCCGGAGAATCTGTCATCAGCAACGGGCAATTCCAGTTTTCCGCCGCCGCGTCCGCCAGAGAACGGAATCGCTTCACCGCGGCCTCCCGCCTTTGGGGATCGAACATGCCATCCCTCAGCTCCGCCCGCAGCACGCCGTACTCCGCCAAAATTCCCAGCAGATCATCCCCTGCGTCCTCCAGCTTCATAGCGTCTCCCCGGTTCACCTCAAATCGCAGCCAAACTCGATCCTGAGCCGAAAGCTCCAGCTCCAGCCGTCCCCAGTACTCCCAGGAAAACGGAAACACATCGGTCTCCCAGCGAAATCCCTGTTCCTTCAGCACCGCCTGTGGCGGATACTCCCGCAGAATCACCGGGATATGAATTTCCGCTCCGCCGTCATCCCGTCCCGGACAGACCTTTCCATAAGGCGCCGGATCGGCAAACGGCAGAAGGAAGGAAAACCAACCGGCGCCCACCTGTTCCACATGGGTGATTCTCCAATCCATGGTCCCCAAATTCACCTGTTCCACCGCATCCGGATTCTCGGGAACCGCGAAGACGACAGGAGCTTCCTGCTCCTTTACCTTCCCGGCCTTCGCCGCGGCCCCCTGAACCGAAATCTGAAACCGCAGCCCGTCCTCCCGGTGCTCTTGCCGATAAGCCATTGCGCCGCCGATCCGTCGGCCCTTCCCCAGATCCACCGCCAGCTCTTCCGTATAAGCGGCCCGCACCGCTTCGGTCAAATCCGTTTCCCCCGGTTCGAACAGCCTTTTTACTCTTGCGGGAATCTCTTCGGCCAGACGGCGCTTAGCCGCCGAAAGCTTTCCCAGCTCGTCCACAAGCCCCGAGGACACCAGCAGCTCCGCCAGCCCCCCTGACAGAACCTCCTCCACGTCCTTGAGAAAAACCTCCGCCCAGGAATCCAAATCCACACCATAAAATGAATATTCCTCCTCCGTTCCATCCAAGTGGATGACCGACACCTTCTCCCGGCTGAGCGGCGTGGTGGAAATCGGCGCCAGCCCGTGCAGCCCCTCGACATACCTCGCCGAACCGATCTCCAAGCGGCAGCCCGCCGCACCCAGGTAAACCGCGGCAAAGCCCCGCGGCCCCCTTGCCAGCTTAACACAGAAAGAAGCCGTCCGGACCGCTTCCTCAAGCTTCCGGGCAAACGCCTCCGAATCCTCCTCCGGAAGCAGACGCGTCACCGCCCTGGCCCCCAGGGGCAGAGCCGGCTCCTTCAGAGTTCGTTCCCCATCCCTGGACACCTCCAAGTCCGCAGTCAAATCTACGATCGATTGGGTGGGAGTCCCAATGGGCAGCTCTGTTTCAAAGCGGATTCCCCGCGGTTCGGGAGCCGTTTCAGGTGCGCAGACAAACCGATATAACTCCTCTAAATAATTCCGCAGCAGGCTTCGCAATTCGTCTCCCAGCGAGATCCACCCTGCTCCCGAGAGGCTGAAGCGCAGCCGTAAACCGATATCCGGCTGATTCCACTGCCGCAGCAGCCGCGCGCATTCCCGAGGATCTCCCTGAAAATCTACGGAATGCTCCGCATGGAATTCCCCGTGAAGAATCCAGCGAAGGGTCCCTCCGTTCCCCACTTCCACTTCATACCGGAACGCGGTATCGGGCCAAGCTGAAATAGGGATCAATTCATCCACATACAACACTGGCAACTTAAGCGGATAACCCGCGTCTCCCCGGAAAAACGCCGGATTGCCGCAGACGTCGGTAAAGAATAAAGACAGCTCCATCTCCGCGGGCTCGCCTCCCGGCCCGGATACTCCGAGATAAGGATTCTCTTCTTTCGTTCCGGAGAAGCGGTAACCCGCGAAAGAGGCGCGATACTCCCAATTTTCATCCGCATCTCCCTGCATACTCACCGGCATGGAGCAAAAATTCCCGCCAAAGACCGGATCCTCCGGCTTGCGGAAGTTCATCAGGCTGAACGCCTGGCGAGTACGCCGCTCCGCTTCCGTCAAGCCGGCCTCCTCATCGGGATTGCTCAGGGTAAACGTAAATCCGTACATTCCCTGATCCATAACGGGAACCACAGTCTCCGGCAATCCCTCGCCGAAGAGCAGCGGATCTCCCGGAAGATCGGCGGAACAGCAGATCACGGCGTGACTGAGACAGGCGTATCTGGCGTCCTTTCCTGTCAAAAGCAGCAGCTCCGCTCCCCCGCTCCCATCCTCTTCATAATAGGACTCATCCGGCGGACTGTTTTCGAAGATCAGCCGCTGTCCCGTTCCGCCAATCTGCCCCATCCGAAGCAGCAGATGAAGGAAAGCCGGCAGATCGGAGATCCTAGCCAAGGTTTTCTCCGGCAGCTCCGCGGAAATCGAGAAGGGTCTTGTTTCCCGAGACACATTGGTCCGCAGCAAGCCTAGGCCTTCGTTTCGGGTTTTATCCCACACCGGCTCCCTTCCGTGATTCTCCTGTGGCGGAGAAGGAAACAGCAGGCGCGCCTCCGTCCAGGAGCAAGTCACCGCCTGCTCCAAACGTTCCAGCGTTTCCCCGGAAATCCGCGCAATGCTCACACAGGAAGCCTCTCCCTCCTGCCGATGAAGTTCTAAGGGCAACAGCAAAGCCAGGGAAAACTCGGCTTCCGCATCCCTCGCTTCCTCCGCTCGTTCCAGTTTCCCTTCTTCCGCAAACTGAATCGACAGCGGTTCCGTTCCCACCTCCGCCATAGAAACCGGCAGTTCCCAGATTTCCTCCCGACTCACCGACTCCGCCGCTTCTCCTTCCGTCCGGTAGAGCCGCCGGCCGTTTTTCAAGCGCAGTGGCAGACGTTCCCGTCTGGCCGCCGAAAGGGGACGAGGCGGTTCTAAAAAGGAAAGGGTTAGAGTTTCCAGCGGATACTCCATCATCTCCGGCCGAATATCCACGGTCAATCGCTCTCCGTCAAGCGCCAGGGAATCCAGAACCCGTCCTTCCACCAGGCCGGCGTTTCCTAAGGTGATCCAATCGGATGGACAGCGAGGGTTCTTCTCCACCTCCAGACGGTGCAGAACTTCCTTCCCCTGAGGTGGAAGTGAGGAAAACATCACCCCCATCAATTCATAGAGCGGCACGAATCCCGAAGTCAGCGGCAGCCGGGCTCCTCCCAGCAGGAAGCGGTTGGCCATTGCCCCGTACCGCTGGAAGTCCAAGCGTTCCGACAATTCCTCCACCGAGAATTCTTCCCTCAGATATTCCCCCATTTCATCCACGGCTAAAATTCCCGCCCGTTCCTCCAGCATACGCACGGTGTCATCCACACATTGGCTTGTAAGCATGAAGCAGTAATCTCCGAAAAGAATTCCACAGGCACCTTCCGCCTCGTCCGACATGACAGCTCGTTCTGCCTGCGGCATCGGATCAAAATGATCGAAGTACGCCCGAATCTCCTCGATGTCCCCGGCAGTCAGCGGATGATCCTTCATCAACTCCACCACAGCCTCCGGAACCAGTTCCTCCTCCCGCCTCGTATACCAGGTGAGGTTCAGTTGAGGCGGAAAGGGGATCGCAGTCCCTTCCTCCAAGGTTCCTTCCCAACGCGCCTCATCCGGAGCCGAAACAGTCAACCGAAAGCCTCTCGTTAGAAAATCTTCCATTCCCGCGGTCCGAAATGCCGTGTTCCGAGATTGCTCCAAGCCCTCCCGCAACGCGTAAAGCTCCTCCACCTTCACGGTCTCCGCCCCTCCGGAAGCCGTGTAAAACGCTCGCCGTGCAATTCCCTTTGCAAAGGTGCGAAAGGACGCTTGATCCATGGTAGTGAAAAACGCGGTCTGCAAGTGCTCCGAAGCGGTTCGTACAGGCTGACTCACCGAATTAGCGTCGCGCGCTTCTTCCTTTATGTCCCAGCTGATTTCAGCCGCGGTGAAATAAGGGGAGACCACACATTGCAAAGCCTGCGGCGATTCAAAGGGCGGAACCAGATCCCAGACAAGAGCCCGATTGGTCCGTCCCTCCTGTTTCAGGGTCTCGCGATGAAACTGTGCCAGAATTCCGGAAGGCAGTCTTTTTTCTTCCGCCAGCTTCCAGGGCGTTGGCGAGCTACTTCCCAGAGTGAACGAATCCTTGTAGGTGAAAGAGAAATGAAACGACAGTTTGATGAACAAAATCTTTAGATAGGCAGAGACCGACAGACGAACCTCCAGGGACACCACCGATGGCTGAAACGCCTCCAGACTCACCAGCACCTCCACCCTGGCGTAAATGTGAAAGCCCGCCTTGATGATAAAAAAGTCCACGCTTCCCGAAAGCTCCGCCTCCACCGCCACCAAAGCGGTGCATCGATAAAACAGCGCTTCCGATTCCTGCTGGTTTTCCGGGCGGAACACCGCAAAGGTCCCCTCAAAAATTCCACAAAGTTCCAAACGGGCCGATAGCTTGAGAATCCCCAAATCCAGTGATTTTCCGATTCCCAGCTTGATTCCCACCCCAATTTCCGTCACCGGTGTAAAAAAACCGTTGGTGATCGCCGGGACAGTCTCGGACGTGTGGCCGTTGAGGACCCCCAGATAGAAGCCTCCGCTCCCCCGATAGATTCCATACGTAAACGAGAACGAACAGGCAAAATCCCGGTTCTTGGGAAAGCCCAGATTCACTTTGAAATTTCCGTTGGTGTACAGTTCGATCTCGATGGTGGGCAGGGTGAAAGACAGGGCGCCGAAATCCAGCTTGCGCACCGAATCCGGCAGCTCCGCCAACAGATAAAACATTCCGATTTCAGAATTGACTTTTCTGTAATATAAGGTGAGATCCAATCCCTTCAGTGCGGGAACCGCGTCGGAATCCACCGTCACCTGCGCGCCGTACAGCCAGGGATCGTAAATCAAAAGACAAAGGGACACACATTTTGCTATGGAAAAATCCGCCCCGATCACCCAACCGGTACGGGAATCGTAGACCGCTCCGTTCTTCTCCAGGTTCTCCCGGATTCGTCCCAGAATCTCCCGCAGCTTTCCGTCCTGTCCCGGATCACCCAAGTCCACATTCCGGCCCAAAGCGAAATAGCGAAGCGTGAATTTGTCTCCTCCGGAAAAGAAGGCGGGTGCGTTTTCATGAAGCGCGTCCCACACGAAGGACTGCGGAAGGGCTTTGCCGACCGCCGCTTGCTGCGCCGTGGA
This sequence comes from uncultured Bacillota bacterium, assembly GCA_959606705.1. Lineage (GTDB taxonomy): Bacteria > Bacillota > Clostridia > Peptostreptococcales > Anaerovoracaceae > CAUHLX01. Next base: position 6,484 of record CAUHLX010000005.1, read on the forward strand.
CCCGTCGGTTTGAAGAAAGATTTCAAAGCGGTCCTCTCCTTGGCTCCCCCCGTCCAAACGATAAGTAAAGCCGATTCCTCGGATCTTGGTCACCAGCAGATCGATCTCCAGCTCCTTGGTGACGGTTACCGTGCGCTTTTTCCGATCGAAGACCACGGACAGCTTGGACAAGCCCACTCGGTTGAGCAGATCCCAGGGTGGCGGGAGCCGATAGTCCACGTTGGGGCGAATCACTCGGTAAAACGCCCGGATCAAAGCCCCGATGGAAATCTCTTCGATGCGGGCCGCGATTCGGTTCTCGTCCGCCTCCGCCCGAATCAGCGCGCCGTCGAAGGACAATTCAAAAAACAGATGCTGAGTTTCCTGTCCCAGCTCGATCTTGGCGGTAAACAAGAAGCCGCAGATGGAGAGGGACCCGTAGAGCAGCGTTTCTTTCTGTTCCGGCTGGGTTTGACTGAGCCTGGCGCCCACGACAATCTCCGTATCCAATACGGGAATGGTTCCGTCCAGCTCGCATAAAATCAGGTAGCTTCCTCCCGAGGCAAATTCCACATCCAGCCTGGTAATCCGCAGGCGGAACCGGCTGGGGATCTCCAGCCCGGAAATCCACTTCACCAGTTTGGACAGATCGACCGCTCCGTAAGCCAATCTGGCGTAAAAGGTCCAGGAATCCGTGTGATAAGTGCCGCCCACGGCAAGTCCGATGCCTTCCCCCTCCCGGTCGAATTCCAGCTCCGCCAGGCCGTCCAGCCCGAACCCGGAATCCTGCTGCTGCCAGCTGATATACCCTCCCAGCTCCTTCACCCGCAGCGTGAGCTCCCCCAGCTTCAGCTCCAGCAGGCTTCCCAATTCCAGCTGGAGCTCCGCGTAAAATTCCATCCGCTTTAAATTGCCTTCCAGAAACAGATATTTCACCATGGGCTCCCGGGCGTCTTCCATCCCTTCCTGCTGCGCTGTGAACCAGGGAAAGGACCAAGTCGAGAGAGATTTTTGCGGTGCGTCTTCGAATCGCAGTGTCCCTTCATCCGAATCGAAAAAAACCGTGCTTGCATTGCTGCCTTCCAAAAGACAGACCGCGGCGCAGCACACCGGCGCATTCGGATTGGACGGAGGATAGAATACCTGAATGTGAAATCGGAACTTGGGAAAATCCGTGGTCCCCAGCAGACTGGCAAACCGCTGAAGCAGCTTTACTCCGCGGAGATCAAATTCCATGTCCAGGCTCACGGCGAGCCTGCGATACTCCGTATTTTCCTCCGGAAATGCTTCCAGCCGATAGTTTAAATTTGTGACGGAAATCCCGTCACGAAGCCGGATTGCCGCTCCTATGCCTCCCAGGTTCTCACACGCTGCTTCCACGGCGCTTCCCACCTGCACCGCCATCCCTGCTCCCAGCGCCCAGGTCAACAGGGGAGAATCGGAGGTATTCAACTCCTCCGCGAAAAAATCCGTATAATCCTCGCCCTCCTGAAACGCGGGGAGGCTTACCGTCTTAATATACTCATAGGCGGGCGGCGGAACCAGAAAGACAAATAGAGCGGCGGAGATCATGGCAACACGAGAAGACACCGTGTCCCAATTGGCCCAATCGATGGGGTCATACTGCCGCGGCGAAATCCAAAGTTGAAACGTAACTAAGGGAACCGGTTTCGCCTGGTGTGCGCCGCAGAGCGGCAGCGGCAAAACCACTTCCGCTTCCAATTCCTCACTGATAAAGGCGCTCCCGGCACCGGTCGGAAAACCAGAGTGAAAGGAAACCACTTTATTCTCTCCCAAAAGCTTCACGTATTGCCGGTATAAATCCGACCTTTCTAAGTTTAAATTCACGAAAAGTTCATAGGAGCTTTGCAGTTGTTCGTCCACGGTCGCCTCAGTATGGTAGGAATCGGTGAAAACCTGATTAAAAACGGGGTCCCCGTAATGCCTCACTCCATGCATCACTCTACAGGTAGGAGATTGCTCTTGAAGATCCATCCAAGGGACCTCTTCTTTTGTGGGATTTTCGTAAGTTCCGGTCCATTCCACCAGAAAATGGAATATGCACAGGTCAAATAAGCTTTCGAGTTTCGGCGTGATGGTCAAAGTGATTCGTTCCCGTACATTCTTACAGTATATGGAGTCCATTTCTCCTGTGACGATGATTTTCCGCTCTCTTATCACCTCATCCCAATCCGTCAGCTCTGTCTCATAGATCACCAGATCCACATCCGAAAAAGCTTCCCCAATTCCCCGAACCTTGCGAATGAATGCGGGCCAGTAGTAGGGCAGCATATAGTCGGAGGTTTTTAAAATAAGCCGCCCGTCTATGTCGGATTCGATCAGCTGTTTAAGGTAGGCGTGCAATTCTTCCGGTTTCATATCATGCTCCTGTCTTATCGTTTACGGCCGTGGACAAGCTGCCGTCCGTTTCTATGGTAATGGTCACATCTCGCCCTGTAAAATCCGTCCCTGTCTTTCCCGCGAAGGTGGTGTATCTGGCGCGGGTGATCCCCGTGAGCGTTCTGCTGGTGTAATTGGGGCTGGCAGTGGCAGGCGTGTTCGGTGCCTCCTTTACGAAATTTTGATGCGCCGCCGCAGTCATCTCCGATCCGCCCAGCTGATCCAGCACCTGAGCACAAGGGTGAGGAAAGATGCCGTCCTTGGCGCTGACGATTAAAACCCCACAGGACAGCTTGCCCGCCCAGCTGTGCAGGTCGGCCAGCTGAGTGGTCAACGCCACCTTGGGTGTCACCTTATCCCCTTTGCACGCGGTCTTCAGCGCTCCGTGATGAGGGACCACCATAGCTTTGGGAACGGCGAGGAAGGGAAAACAGTCCGCCGCCGCGGCAAAGGTATCGTCCAGATACTTGATCGTGTCCCATTGGATATCCCCGGTCAGGAGAATCGCGGAAGCCGGTGTCGAATCCCCGTCGTCGGCATAGGCCTCCACTACCACTACCGCGGAATTGGTATTGATATAAGCGGCAGCATCTTTCTGCAGATTTTTGTCGTTGATGAAATGCCTGCTGGTGAGGATCCGCAGCAGCACTTTCGGGTTCTTCAGGCCCACCGGGCCGTAGTTTAGGTGATCCAGCCAATCATCCTTCGCAGTATATCCCGTTCCGCTCTTGTCGTAATAGTGATTTTTTCCGCCGAAAAAGGCGACACTCATCTGTAAATTCGCTTTTTTCAGGTCACTCAGCAGCTTCCCCAGTGCGGAAAGAGTGGCGGATGGCTTTTTTTTCTTAATTGTATTACCGGAAAAGCTCTCCAGAGAGTTCCTTTCATAAGGCGTTCCTCCGATGATTACCTTTCTCACCGCCAGGAACGGCGGCCCGCTTTGATTCAAATCAGCCAGCAGCTCCTTTAGTATGGAAATGTGATCAAAATCCGTATGGGAAATCACCAGCAGCTCGAGTTTCGTCCCGTGATCCACAATCTTCTGCTTAATTTCGGTGCAGGACTGTCCCAACGCACCTGGCTTGGCTTCCAAACTGGCATAGTTCCCCCGTACCTTCTCCGACCCAAAATCCACTAAAGCCAGGTACTGACATCCCTCCGAAAGCGGCGATCCGCTGTCGAACACCTCCACCAGCTGAGCCAATCCCTGCCCCACGTAATACGCGGTGACTCGAACCAAAGGATTCGCCATCGTTTCACTCTCCTTTGTACTCTGCAAACCAAGCCAGACGTTTGGCGCCGGGCTCTCCGAAAATCCAAATACTGTTGCCTCCCGACGGAAAGGAAAAATCCAGGGCTTTTAAACGGAAGTCCCGAATCAGGATTCCATAAGAGCCCGTTCCCGTCGTCCCGTCCCGTCGTTTCAGTTCCACCGACCGGAAGGTCAGCTTGAGAAACTGCTGAAGATCCAAAGAAAATCCGGGCGAGCTTCCCCCCGCTCCACCGTTGACCGCCAGTCTCACTCCTACGTAACGCCGGGCAGGTGCGTCCTCTCGCTGCCGTTTGGCGTCCGAACTCCGTACCGAATCATCCGGGCTGAAGGCGGTGAGAACCTGAAGCTGAGGTTCCGAAAGCTCCGCCAGCGTCCCCAGTCCTCCCAGGGAAATTTCCCAGAGGATTCCGGCCCACCGTCCGCTCAATTCAGCCTGCTTCATATGCTGTACGTTCACCCCCGTAAACCCCAAATGTTCCGGCGTTATTCCGTCCTCCTCATGCACCTCCAGCGAACAAGGACGGAACGGAATTTCTTCGCCGAAGGAGCCCGCACGAGTCACGCTCCTCCCGGGTAAAAAGCACATTCGTTCCGGCGGGCAGGAGAATCTGCCGCCCTCCATATGGATGCACAGCTGTGAAAAAAAGAGACCCCCACTTTCGTCGGCTCCGAAGCCATAGCTGTAAAGATCAAACTTTTTACCGGCCGTTCCGTCCTTCTCCGTCTCGATTGTCTCGATCGGCTCCGGCTGTGCCGACCCTGATTCAAAATCCAAGGCTCCCTCCAAAAGGAAATCCACGGCACTGTCCGCCGCAGTTCCGCCGATAAGAAGCTGGGCCCTCTCAAAACGAATCTGGCGAATGGGGCAGGAAAACAGAGAAAGCACGGTGTTTTCCTTCAAGGCAAAAACGTAGCTTCCCGCCCCGCCGTCCTTCTGATAAACACCGCTGATGCGGATCGCACTGTTTTCCGCCTCCTTGCCAGGCGCGGTAGGACAGCCGAACAGACGATTGATCACCAGTCGAAGTTCACAGGAAAAAGAACGGATCAAAGAGTGGGAGAGCTCCACGATCAGACGGGTCACCCAAAAGGAATAATCCGCTTCCTTTTCCACCGTCTGAATTCCGCTCAAATAATAAATCAGCCCGTCCGCTACGGAAGGGCTGATGCCCTCCGGTGTCAGAGTCCTGGATTTCAGGATCAGATGATGCGCGGCTAAGCCTTCCCCCGGGATTCCCTGTGTCAGAAAAGCCAGGCCCGACGGCATCGCCCCCGAGCGCAGACCCGCCGACAGCACCAGCACCCCACACCAGTCCGGATCATCCACCAGCTCCCGCAGCTCCTGGAATTCCGCCAGCTGCCCGAAGGCTTGGTCCAACTCCGCCAGCATTCCGGCCAGCCGCTCTCTTCCCGTGGACGTGGCAAAGCTCCACGGTGCGGAGCGTTCCGAATACTGGCGAATCGAACATTCCCGGGCGAATTTTAGAAGGAGGACCGTTCCCTGCCGCTCCCACGTATCCGGGGAAAAGTCGAAACTCCAGCCATCCAAATCGATTTTCAGCTCCGCTTCCCGGCAGACCGCCGCGAACTCGCCGCGATCCGCGATTACCGCGAAGCACTCCGGTGACAGCAAGGCCGCTTTCAGCGCGCCGGATACTCCCCGCCACACGAAGCCATCTGCAAATTCCACTCGGTCAAAGGAATTCTCCCGCAAGGATTCCTCCGAATACTCCAGCAGGATGCCCATCTCCGTTACCGCCCGAACCCGTTCCTGAGAAAAAGACTGGCGAAAGTCCGGATGCTCCAAAACGCCGGTCATCCTCCGCAGCCGTTCCGCGGATAACACCATCCGTTCCAGTTCCGCCGCCGTTTTCACATTCCGCTCCTCCAACCCCGCGGCGGGGAAAAAAGGCAGAGGAGTCTCCTCCTCCATGGGCGCAAAGGGGATTTCACAGTAGTCGAGAGTCGGTCCTTCCACCTGACGAAAGAAGGGACGGGCCTCCGGCTGGCTGTAATAGAAGGGGGGGCTCCCCCCTCCGTCTCCTCGGATTACCGTCACAAAGGAAAGCGTGGACCCACTCTCCCGACTCAGGGACTGACCGGGACAAAAACGCAGCAGATCTCCCCGATTCAGCTTGACGTATTCCAAGCCGCAGAGGCCCGGAAGCAGGCGTCCATCATTCTCTGCCGGAAAATCACCGGAGGGAGCCAGATAATAGGAACCGACCCCCGTCTGCCGGCGAAGCTGCTGACGCTGAAACACCAGCCGCGTCGAAGCGGCAGGCCCTCGAGAGCTGATCCGCAGCTCTCCCGTGGGAAGTAAGCGAAATGCAGTGGAATACGTGGCAGGGCCCACTTCCAAATAGCTTCGGACCGGATTCAGCGGGTCCTGCACATCCAGGGCTCCGTGAATCCGTGCGGAGGTTTCCAGCTCAATGGGAAAAAGACACACCAGCTCCTTGTCATCAGGTCCTGCCGCTTCTTCTTTTTTTACCGCATAGCGCAGAGAACCCCCCATTTCCCGCAGATCTCCCGGCCCCTGAAGCTCTGAAAAATCGAAATGAAAGCATCCGGCTTCCATTCCCGTCATGGAAAGAGACAGCTTGCTCAACCTTCTGGACAGACCACTTTCCCATCGCAGCTCCCCCTCTCCGTGGATGCGAAACCCATCCTTCTCCGGAGAAAGCTCCACACTGGTCACAGCGCCTCCCCACCGGGGGATCCACAAGCAGAATCCTCCAAAGGGAAATCCCACCCGCCCCTCAGAAAGAGTGAGTGGGAAAAAAGTCCAATTACTTGGATTCACCGAAGCCCGCGGAATGAACAGCAGTCCATCCCCCCTCCGGGACCGGAGAACCCCCGCAACCCGTTTCTCCGCCTCCGCCGGCTCCTTCAGCTCTTCCTGAAAAAAAACGTAAAGACGTTGAAGCTGCCCAAAGCTTTCCTCCAGGGTAAGCTGCTCTCGCCCGTCTCCTCCGAAGAAAAATATTCGTTCCGGCCGTTCCACATGAACGTAAGCCGTCGTATTCTCCGCTTTCCGAAACATTGTCTCTTCCCTTCATTTACTTGACCCGATTCGATCCTCGATCCACCAGCTGATCCCCCGGCGCCAGACAAATTTCATTCAAAAGCTCCTCAGCACTCAAAACCGGCTCCGCCGCCGTTCCTTTGCGAATCAGGACCAAATCCTGAGAGAGCTCCCGCCGCAGGTCGCCTAGTGTCGTTCCCACGCTTACCCATTGCGGATTCTCCTTCACCTGAACGCAGATTTCCGGTGTCAAATGTGCCCGCCCCCGCAGAAAAACCAAATAGGTCATCTTCGATTTCTCCCCCGCGGGCGGCGTCAGATAGCCCCACTGCTCCATGGATTTCGTATCCCTTTCCAGAATTTCCAAGGACTCCGCTCCGGCTACCCACTCGTTATTCATAATCGAGATATCCCCCTGTTTGGTGTGAGACAAAAAATTCTCCGGATAGTGTATGCGCAAATGGGGCTGACAGAGCTGCTCCCGACCCAAATCCACGGTCCCGGCACCTCCCGGCAGATATCCGTTATTGTTTTCGTCGGGCTGCTCAAAGAAATCGGCATAGCCGGACAGCCACGGCAAAAAAGCATCCAAGCCCAATCGCTCCCCTCGCCGAATCACCGGCAGCTCCAATGTCTGCCCACCGGTAAACCCGGTAAAATACCCGCTGCCCCCCGTATCATCCGACCATTGCACTTGACCGCATTCCACCCGTACCCTCATTCCCGGCAGCAAATCACAGCTCCGCCGCCGCAGACGAAATCGATAAAACAACTGCCGATTCAATAATTGAGGGAGAAAATCCGCGATCGTTTCCCGGATCAGCCGCAGGTCCGAAGCCCCAAGCCCCGCCGTTTCCAGGGCCGGGAACAGCGCCTCCGAATCCTTTTCCACCTGCGCCCAATCATACTCCGAATGATCCGGCCAGACCTTTTCACTCATGGTCAGAGGGGAAACTCCTTCCACCGCCGCGCCCACGGAAAACACCCCCTGCGTTACCGGCGCCGTCAGAGCCTTCTGCAAGCGTAAATTCACGGATATAGGCGTCTTGGAAGCCGAGGAAGCATCTTTGGAAAAATAGAGAAAAGCCTGGTCCTTCTTGCCCTGACCAATCCGATAAGAGGGAAGCTCCAGACTGATCGCCTTCGTCAGCGGCCCCCGAGAAGCCCCGGATATCCAGGCCAGCATCACGCTTTTGCCTTCGGAAAACAGCCCCGTGAGTCTGCCCTGGGAAAACTCCACCGTTTGGGAACCGAAAAACGCCCGGCACACTCCGGGCTCACCGCCCGTTTCCGCCAATTGAAGAAAGAAATGGTCGGAATCCGCGTAACCCACCGCCTCCGTTCGGGGCTCCGACAGCGGCAGCACCATCCGCGCGCTCTCCGGAAACGTCCCCGGCCCTTTTTGGCATACCGCCGCAATCCGACAGCCCTGTGAACGCCCCAAAGGAAACGAACTCCAAGGAATGGAACAGGTCAGCGTCCGCTTGTCCGCCTGCAGCCGCGCCGCAAACTCCCCGCCAATCTCGGTTCCCCAGCTCTCCCCATAAATCCGGTACCTCCACTGCCCCTCTCCGTCGGCAGCCAGCTTCCCCGTCAGGTTTATCTGACCGTTTTTCAGCTCCACCGACAGCTCCGACAGTTTGGGACGCACCAGAGAAACCTCCGCGGCGCTCCCCACATCCGGCTCCGTTTCGATCATCGTTCCCCGTTCCTGATAAGCTCCCCCCAGACGAACCACGCAGGCTGCGCGATCCGCCAGACCCAGCGCTCCCAAATCGATTCGGTTTTCAAATATCTTCAAAGGGACCAGACGGAGCTTCCCCTCTCCTCCGTCCAGCGACGCCAGCAGCTGTTCGGGAAGCGGCGAGGCCAATTGATATTTGAGACGAAGGGACACCTGGTCTTCCTCCTCCCGCTCACAGATCACTGCCTCCAGCTTGCACAACGGACTTGACGGTACCCTCAGGGATTGATTCATGGGCCGGTCCTGGGGCTCCAGCTGTAAAAAACAGCTGGCCCCCTCCGGCAGCTCCGCTTCCACGGACGCCGCGCTCCCGTAAATCCCCGTTTTCCTGGTCAGCTCCGCCGTTCCGTTTAAAAGCTTCAAGGTATATGGTCCGGGCTCTCCCGCGTTTCCCCAGTACACCTGATAACGCGCACGGCGGTTTTCTCCAAAGGAACAGACCACCTTTAAAATCGCGGGAGGAAGCACCGCGTTCACTCCTTCCCTCATTTCCATAGAATATCCACATCCTTTAAATATGCAAACTGATGAACGGCGCTGTCCACATCCGTCTTCCATTCTGCCGGCAGACCGCACTCAGCCTGGCGCCTCTCCTCATTCCTCCTGGAAATCCAGCCTTGTACCTGATTGTCCCCCACTGCGATTCCTCCCGCGAAGAAAACCGCCTCCTCTACCGGAACGGAATCTCCTCCGCTCCCCGACAACTCCAGATTCCACACCTCCTGCCGGCAGATCCGTTCCACCGCCACGTCTTGCAGCCTCGAGGCTTCGCCATCCTCCAGCACCAGAGAATCCACTCCCGGGCAGAGCTCCCACGCCGCTTTGAAGCCCTCCGTGGTGAGAATCGGATGAAGGCGGGTGGTCAGGACGCTCTCGCCCCGCTCCACCGTGAGTTTCCAAAGCCCCTCTTCTTCCGTTCCTGTCAGTATGTTTTCGACCCTCAGCTCTCCCTGAGGTGCCCGAACCCGTTCTCCTATACGGATCTGACGGAGCTCCTTTCGACTCCCGTCCGCCATGGTCACCGGAGTATCCGCGGCCAAGCAGCCCCAATAGACCGCGATCGTGTCGATCTTCACCTTGTCGTCCTGCTCATCCTCCGTGGAATTCACCGTCAGCACCGGGTTTGGCGCAAACCGGTCCGTCTCGTACTCCAGCGTAAAATACAGCTTGGCCCCAAAATAGGCATCCCACCGAAATCCGGGCTGTGCTTTCCATCTTTCGTCTGAAAAATCCCAAGAAAAACCCGAGGCGCTTTTCGCCGTATGGTCGCTGAATTTCCCCTTGTATTCCAAAATTCCGCCGCCGTCCCGCACGAGAATCATCAAGGAAGCGGAATTGCTTCCCGGCTCCAGCGCCCGGATAAAACGGACGCTTTGATCCCGGAACACCGCGGCCCCCGAACAAGGAAAGTGAAACCGATCCTGAGACGTCGGATCAAAGGGATAGTCAATTTTTTCCCCCGCCTGATAGCTCCTTCCGAAGCTGAGTACGATTGGCTCACCTGCCGCCGTTTTCGTGTGAACCGGAGCAGTCAAGTCCAGGTTTAAAATGGACATTCCCACCGCCGGAGACCGCATTGGGACCTCTCGCGGGCCTCGTTCCTCCGCCATGCGCCGAGCTTGCTCAGGAGCAGGAAGCCGACGCACTTTCACCGCGGCCTTGAACCGCTCCTCCCGATCCACCCAGCCGGAAAACTGGAGCACCACCGCCTCCTTCGCCTCTCCCTTCAGCCAGGCGTCTTGAGAAAGCGTGTGCCGCGGCGGAAAACAGAGTTGAAGCTCACTTCGATCCACCAGCGCACCCTGTTCTCCCGCCGAAAGATCGCAGAGGCACAAAACCGTCATCAATTCATAACAATTCTGCGCCGTGGAAAGCACAGCCTTCGCGTGTACCTTTCCCTGCTCCCAGCGAACAAAGGGTAGGAAAAACCCATCCTCCCAGCCATTCTCCGTGCCTTTTTCCGAAAACAAGGCCGAGTTCTCCGCTTTTCGCCTCCCAATTGCCTCATAGGTCCGAGGATACCTCTCCGGAGCAAGCTCCTTCAGCATTTCGGTGATCACCGCCTCATGCTCCGGCTCTCCGGGACGCAGCATCAGCTCCCCGCCGGCCGCCTCCGCCTGTTCCACGATCCGTTTTACCTGAAATCCACACACCGTTCCAGCCATTTTCCTTCCCCCTCTCCGATTCAAAAACAAAAATAAGACATCCCGGAGAGATTTTTAACAAAATCTGAACTGGGAATGTCCTCCACGCCTTAAGTATAACGACTTTTCTTTTCCTAAACAATAAAATTTTAGAAAATTCAAATATTTTATTGTTTATTCTTTTTCAATTTCAAAAAGAATCCTTGACAAACCAGGACTACAGTTGTAATCTAAATTAAAGATTACAATTGTAGTCGCATCTTTCCGATCCGGCGGCAGTATGCGGTATTCTTACATTATTGATGGAACAAAAGGAGACTGTATCTATGAAAATCAGCGAATCCGAATGGCAAGTCATGAAAGTGCTCTGGGAAACACCCAATCTCACCATGAAAGAGATCGCGGCAAGCTTGGACCGAGTCGACTGGAGCTACACCACCGTTCGAACCCTGGTCAACCGGCTGTCGGACAAAGGAGCGCTGCGGGCCGATCGCTCCGTCTCCCACAATTTTAAATATTCTCCCGCCGTTTCGGAGGATGAGTGCCAGAAAAAAGAAGTCCGAAGCCTGCTGGCGCGCGTTTTTAACGGCTCCGTCTCCATGCTGGTTTCCACCCTGACCAAAGACAGCAATCTGTCGGAGGAGGAACAGCGGGAATTGATGAACCTCATCGAGAAGATGGATCAGGGAACAGATCAAAACACGAGAAAGGGGTGAGATTTCGTGGAACTTCTCATTCATATGACCATTGCCGGCACCGTGACCGCGGCAATGCTCCTCCTCCTTCGAGCAGCCTTTCAATCCCGCATGCCTCTCCGCTGGCAGTGTGCGCTCTGGCTGATTCTTGCGGTGCGCCTGGTTCTGCCGGTTTTTCCCGAAAGCGAAATCTCCATTTTTAATATGATCCGGACCCCAGCGCAGGTCAGTCAGCTCTCCCCCTCCTCCGTCGCACCCGTCGAGGGAGAAATTCGACTGCAAACGAAACCATCAAGCGAAACGGCTGACAGCGATCCGGCGCTTCCGGGAAACATCCCCCTCGTCCATTCTGCCGTTGAACCGTTTCCCCCCCTGGGCGCCGATGTCGATGACGCAGCCGAATCTCACTCCATCCCGGATTCCGGCATTGACTCCCACACGCCGACGAGCTTGCCGGCAGCCCCTTCCGTTTCCCAGTCTCGGACCCTCGAACAGCTTGACCGGCTCCTGCCAACCCTTCTGCCATACCTGTGGGCTTTCGGCACGGTCGTCATGCTCGCCGTCATCTGGGGTTCCTCCCTGCTGTTTTGGCGGCAGCTTCAAAGATATCCTCTCTGCAAAGAGGAACAGATTCTTTTCCTGTTGAGACAATGCGAAAGCGAGCTGGGCCTCCCGCCGCGGCTGGAAATCCGTATGGGAGGACGGACACCGACCCTCGCCGGTCTCTTCCATCCTACCCTGCTTCTCCCTGCGGCGTTCTGTCAGAAAGCCCCTCCGAACGCCTCGAAGTCCGGCGGAACCACAGCCCCCGACATTTCCCGGGAAGAGCTCCGCTGTATCCTGCTTCACGAGCTGTCCCATTTAAAGGGCAAACACCTGTGGATCAACGCCTTCAGCGCGACCCTGCTCTGCGTTTACTGGTATCATCCGCTGCTGTGGATCTGTCGTCGGCTGGCCCAGCGCGATCTGGAGCTCCTCTGCGATCAAACCGTTTTGGAACGAACCCAAAACCCCAAACAATACGCTTCCGTCCTTTTAAAAACCGCTTCCGGGAATCCACGGCTGCTCTTTACCGCCGCCGCGCTGCAGAATGGAGAAAATGAAGTGAAAAAACGAATCCTGCGAATGGCATCCTTCAAACAGCCCAAGACCATGCGAACCGTGGCCGTCATCCTTCTCACCGCCGTGGTCGGCACCCTCTGCCTCACCGACGCCCTGGCCAAGGATCAGCCTCTGTATGCCTTTGGGAACAACGGTGATTACATGGTCCCTGCGCCGAAGGGCTGGGAAATCGGTCCGGACTATGACGGACAAGGAGATCTGGTCTTTTATCAGGATAAACGGGAAATCGCCCGCATTTCGGAAGTTGCCTGGCAAGAAGGTGCTTCTTTGCCCGGGGTTCCCCAGCAGCGCACCGACTTGGTCAGCATCGGCCCCGGAAACAGCTGGTATGTGCTGAACGGGCTGCCTATGTCCGATCATCAAAAGCTGGTCGAGGCCGGCATGCTGGACGTGGCCGACGTCATCGGAGGTCAGCCCGGCAGCGGTCTCCAGGTGGACGGCAAAACCGCCTTCGCTCAAATCGAAACCCAAGAAGCCCAAGAAACGCCAGAAGCCCATCGTTTCCACGTATATCTGGTGCTCAACGAAGTCATTTCTCCCGCCGCTCCCACCGCTTCCGCTCTGCGTGCCTTCGACATCCGAATCAATACGGACACCTTGGAGGAAAGCCGCCGCGAATCCGCAAAAGAACACGCCGCGAAGCTGGCCGCCTCCATACAAGAAGTCACACGAATCCGGCAAATTCATCCCGCCATCCCCGCATACGAAAACTGGGACAAGGACGCAAAGCTGGCTTTGGAAGCCTATCTGGACCACTACGCAGCCGCCTCCCTCCCCGTAGAACAGGCTATTTCAGGCTATCGCATTCGCTCCATGAAGCGCGCCGACAATGATCCGGAGCAAACGATTGATTGGAATGCCCTCTATCCCAACACCGTCATCTATCAGATCGATTACGACCTGGAACCCCTGTATCCGGAATTCTTTATCGGCGAAACCGCTTGCCGTGGCCAATACGCCACCTTCTATCAAACCACCGCCGTCAACGGTACCGGCGGCACTCCTTACGCTCAATTCGGCTATTTCCTATCGGACGATAGTGTGAAATGGTTCTCCCGGCACCGGACCGCCGCCAACCCTCCGCAATCCGTAGACCCTTCTCAGCTGATGGCCGCTCCCGACCTTTTGCTGCACTTCGCCGGAACCAGCCTGTCCCACCCCGATTCGGTCCGCGCCATTACCAGCTCTCTGCCGTATGGCCGGTACGTCACCGATATTTCCCGCACCCTCGAAAAGAAAGATGACGGCTGGAGCCAGCAGCCTTGGGTTATCACCTATGATTTCGACCAGGAATCCGTATTCCGTTCGGATCAATCCCAGCCCGCAGAGAGCGGCTTCCGTCTCAACCAAGAGATCGACACCGCTCTGCACGCCAACGCCGCGATCCTTTTGTCACTAGCCGGCAGCACCTCCTCCGATCAGGACCTGTTCCGGGACGGCCCCGCCGCGGAACAGCAGTTTACCATTAAAGTGCTGGGAACCCTAGCCGAAACCGGACAGCCCCGAACTCTGGAGTTCTCCGTCACCATGGATCAAATTCAAAAGCAGTACCCCGACAGCCTCGCCGACTACCGCTCCGACCCGGTCACTTATCGGGATCAATTTCTGAAACCTCTGTTAAACTAGCCGTAACGGTTACAAATCCGTGAAAAAACCGTGTAGGTCATTCACAAACACGGCCAAATAAGGTATAATTATTACCAATGCTTTGTAATCACGGCGGTCTAACCGCTCAGAAAATAATGGAGGGAAACGTTAACATGGCAATTAAGAAAAAATCCGGTGCGGAAAACGGCGGCGTGTCCAACGGCCAGACTGCCAACAGCGCGGGAAAAGGAAAACAAAAGAAAGCGGGGAACGGCGACGGCTTTTTCTGGTCCATGAGCCTGGCGCCCCGTATCGACGACGAGATGCACTGGTTCCAGCTTCTCCCCGCGTCCTTCTTCACCGCCGTGGTCATCATGATCACCCGTATGCACGTTTACAATCGACCCATGGACCAGTTCTACTGGAGCGGCGGCGAAAATCCCAACCAACTGGCCGATTTCTTCAGCTGGTTCAAGATGGTGGCTATCCTCACCTGCGCGGTGCTGGCCCTGGTCTACCTGCTCTATCGCCTCTGCACGCAGTCTCTGTTTATCAAACGGACCTTCGTGTACATTCCCATGGCCATCTACATGCTTTTCGTGGTCATCTCGTATGCCGCCAGCGATTACAAGGAATTTGCCCTGCTCGGCTATAACGACCGTTTCGAGGGCACCTTGACCCTTCTGGCCTACATGGTCCTGCTGTTCTACGTGATCAATACCGTCAACACCGAACGCAACATCAAGTGGATCGTCTACCCCATCGCCGTCACCAGCGGGATCCTGGGACTGCTGGGGCTGAGTCAGGCGTTGGACCACGACTTCTTCCGCACCACCATCGGCAAAAAGCTGATCACTCCCAGCTGGTACTGGCCCAACGTGGATTCGTTGAACTTTACCTTCCAAAACAAAGAAATTTACCAGACCGTCTACAACATCAACTACGTGTCCTTTTACCTGACTCTGTTGATTCCTCTGTTCGGCCTGCTGTTCATCCATTCCTTCAATAAAGGCAAGGAAGAACCCATCTGGAAAAAGCTCCTCTGGGGCGCATTGTTCACCCTGCTGATCTTCAACCTGATCGGTTCCGCCTCCAGCGGCGGTATTCTGGGCATGGCCTTCGTCGTGCTGGTGGGCCTGATCGTGTTGAACAAGCGCCTGATCCAGTGGTGGAAGCCTGTGGCCATCCTGGTGGTCCTGACCCTCTTGATGGGCGGCGTGACCTTCCAGCGCTTTATGCCGGAATTGACCAGTGCCATCAACGGCGTTCTCAATAAGAACGCTCCCGCTCAAACAGAGGAACCCGCCGAGACTGCCGCGGCAAAGCCCGGATCGGTCAAGCCCACCATCGACTATATCGAAACCGGTGACGACACCTTTACCATGAGCCTCAATGGCAATCCGCTGATATTTAAAGCGACGGTCAACGCCGAAGGTGTCATCGACGGCATCGTGCTCCAGGATGCGGACGGCAAGAACATCGGCATGGTCCCCATCAAAGGAGACGACAATAATTACTCCCTGGACGACGAACGCTTTAAAGACTACGCAACCGTTTCCCTAGCCTACGACGGCACCAACTACTACGTTCTGGTCAACACCGCGGAAATGCAGTGGCCCTTCGCCATCACCGCGGACCAAGGGATTATGTACCGCAACCAGTTAGGGAAGCTGCTGAAGCTGGAACCTGTGCCGCACATTGGCTGGGAAAACAACTCCGGATTCGGTTCCGGACGTGGATACATCTGGTCCAGAACGCTGCCTATGCTCAAGGATAACATGTTCATCGGAAGCGGCGCCGACACCTACTGCTTGGAATTCCCGCATTTTGATTATGCCGGGAAATATGGCAGCTTCTTCGGCAGCAACATCAATATTGTTGTCGACAAACCCCACGATATGTTTATGGGGATCATGGTTGGAACCGGTGGGATCTCGCTGCTGGCGCTGCTGGTGCTTTGGGGGATGTATCTTGTTCAGAGCTTCCGAAGTTTCTGGAAGTCCAAGTTTGAGACCTTTACGGACTATGCAGGTGTCGGCATCTTTCTGGGGATTTGTGGATTCCTAGTGGCTGGCCTGGTAAATGATAGCAGTGTGTCTGTCACTCCTATGTTCTACGGACTCTTAGGGACTGGAATTGCCATTAATATGATGTTAAATAGACAACACTCCAAATAAGATCGTTTCGTACTCCATTT
>CAUHLX010000006.1 GCA_959606705.1 uncultured Bacillota bacterium
CTGCCCATAACACAAGACGCTGTGCCATAGAATCCAGTAACCATGCGGCTTTGTAGCCTTTTTTGCTTTCATTAAGCTAACCGGAAATAGCATAATAATTTTCTATTTTTTATTATGGCACAAGTTAGAGAGTAATTACGGTACCGGTCTTGCCTTCCAGCGCATCAACCGCCTTGTAGAGAGAGGTGATGATGGCTTTCTTGCCCGGGTTGGCTTTCGCGAATTTCACAGCGGCCTGAACCTTGGGCAGCATGCTTCCGGGAGCAAAATGTCCCTCGGCGGCATACTGTTCCATTTCAGCCACCGTGACTTCTGCCAGATCCTTCTGATCCGGCTTGTTGTAGTTGATGGATACCCGATCGACCTCGGTGAGAATCATCAGGATGTCCGCTTCGGTCTTTTCCGCCAACAGTTCGGCGGCAAAGTCCTTGTCGATAACCGCGGCAACGCCTTCCAGCTCGCCGTTTTCCTTCTTGATCACGGGGATTCCGCCGCCGCCGCCGGTGATGACGATGGTGGAATTCCACAGACGATTCACGGAATCGATCTCATAGATTTCTTCCGGAATCGGGGAAGCGACCACGCGGCGATAGCCTCTGCCGGCGTCTTCCTTCATCACATAACCTTTCGTTTCCATCTCCTTAGCCTCTTCTTCATTGTAGAAAGGACCGATGGGCTTGGTGGGGTTTTTGAAGCCGGGATCTTCCGGATTGACGACCATCTGGGTTACCAGGGTAACCACGGGGATATCTTCCCGTCCGATTTCTTTCAGCGCGGGTTTCATTCCCTGCTGAATGTGATAACCGATGTAGCCCTGGCTCATGGCACCGCAAACGTCAAACGGCATCGCCGGAGTAACGTCCTTGGCTGTCTCGGAAGCCAGCAGGATGCGTCCCACCTGGGGACCGTTGCCGTGAACGATGGCGATCTCATGACCGCGCTTCACGATTTCAGCGATATAGCCGCAGGTTTTTTTTACCACGTCCAGCTGTGCTTCGGCGGTAGCGGGACCTTTCCCCGCCTGAAGAGCGTTTCCGCCCAGTGCAATTACAATTTTCTCCATCTTTTCACCTCATACATCCCCGTTTCCGCGGGGGAAATTAATCTCTGTTGATCGGCATGCTCATGCAGCGGGGGCCGCCTCTGCCTCTGGAAATCTCAGAGGAAGGAATGGTCAGCACCTTAATGCCGTAATTGGATAAAATTTCATTGGTAATATAGTTTCTATCGTAGGTGATTACCACGCCCGGAGCGATGGCCAACGTGTTGGAGCCGTCGTTCCACTGCTCTCTCTGAGCAGCCATGGGGTCCTCGCCGCCGCAGCGGATCAGCTGAACCGCCGGAAGCTTCAGTTCCATCTTGAGCAGGTTGGTCAGGGTATCGGTGACGCTGGAATAATTCAGTTCGCCGTCCTTGCCCAGGGTAATCTCATACAGGTTGAGCGGGCCTTCGATTTCGGGATGGATCGTGAACTTGTCGTAATCCACCATGGTGAATACCGTGTCCAAATGCATGAACGCGCGGCACTTTGGAATATCGAATACCACGATCTTCTTGAACGAATTCTCGCTCTTCAGCAGCTTTTCAGCAACCTGGCTGATGGCATCGGCCGAGGTTCTCTGTGACAAGCCGATGGCTACCATCTCCGGTGACAGTACCAGGATGTCGCCGCCTTCGATGCTGTTGGGTCCCTCGTGGGTATACCACAGATTGGTTCCCTTGGG
Source organism: uncultured Bacillota bacterium (assembly GCA_959606705.1). GTDB lineage: Bacteria > Bacillota > Clostridia > Peptostreptococcales > Anaerovoracaceae > CAUHLX01. Next base: position 1,725 of record CAUHLX010000006.1, read on the forward strand.
CATCAGCTTCTCGTCATTCTCAAAGATGTACTTCAGCATCAGGGATTCCCGACCACGAGCCTGAGTGCTCATGCAGTTGACGCTGACCCCGTCTCCGATGGCCGCGCCCGGGTCTCTCTGGAAATACAGGTTGGGCATGGGATCCGTGTAATACGGATAGCCTTCCGCCACGATTCCGGCCAGAGAGTTGGGAGCCTTGACATTGATGTCCGTCTTCTTGATTCCCGCGATCACCTGATCCACCATCTGGCGTACCGGCATCGCTTTGAGGAAATCGCTGATTGCTTCTCTCGCGAAGGGAGAAACCACGTTGCTCTCATTGATAAAATCGACGATGAACTGGTCGCGGACTTCCTCTTTGCGAAGAGCCTTTACCACTTCATCTACAAAATACACTACTTCCACACCGTTTTCTCTCAGCACGTCCGCAAAGCAGTCGTGTTCGTGCTGAGCTACCTTCAGGTAGGGAATGTCGTCGAACAGCAGCCGTTCGAAATTGTCCGGCACCAGGCCTTCAATTTCCCTTCCCAGACGGTGCAGCATGACGATATTGAGTTTTCCGATTTCGGAATAAACGTTTACGCCCTGTTTCATTATAATTCACCTTTTCCTTTTCTTTTCATCCGGCGGCTGACAAATGGATTTTTATCAGCCCGCGGCTCTCGCCGCCGTCCCCCCTTAACATTCTGCGTGATCAGACATCGTTCGGATCACCTTCCGCAGAATTTATGCTAAAAATGCTCGAAGCTTGCTTCGCATGCATTTTGTCGTATTCATTCTGCGTGATCTCCGACATCGTTCGGATCACCTTCCGCAGAATTTACGCTGAAAATGCTCGAAGCTTGCTTCGCATGCCTTTTCTCGCATTCCTTCCGGGTGATCCGACCTGGCTCGGATTCTTCCTAGTGATCCGAGACGGTCTTCATCAAACCGCACACTCGGCACGGCCATCCGAAAAAGTCAGCTTTGGTTTGCTGAAATCGACCGGATCGGGTCAAGTAGGCCCGTCCGGCCGCTTAAAGTTCAATAACTTGGTTGAAATTTAGCCGATGGTGGCGACGATCACGGATTTGATGGTGTGCATCCGGTTCTCAGCTTCATCAAACACTTTGGAGTGCTTGCTGCGGAATACTTCGTCGGTGACTTCGCGGATATCGTAGCCCTTTTCCTTCTGAGTCTTGGCCATGGTGGTCTCGAAATCATGGAAGGAAGGCAGGCAGTGCATGAAGATTACGTCCTTGTTGCCGGTGTCTTCGATCATCTTCATGTTGATCTGGTAAGGAGTCAACAGCTTAACTCTTTCCGGAATCTGATCTTCTTCGCCCATGGAAGCCCAAACGTCAGCGTACAGAACGTCTGCGCCCTTTAGGCATTCGGGAGTGTGGCAAACTTCGATGGTAGCTCCGGTTTCCTTGGCGATGGCCTGAGCCTTGGCCAGGACGTCCTGATCGACCTTCAGAGCTTCGGGACCGTAAGCGACAAAGTGCATTCCCATCTTCGCGCAGCCATACATCCAAGCATAGCTCATGTTGTTGCGGATATCGCCGCAGAATACTACCTTAACCTGATTCAGGGGCTTCGCAACATGCTCTTCGATGGTCATCAGGTCCGCCAGGATCTGAGTCGGATGGTCAACGTCGGTCAGACCGTTCCACACCGGAACACCGGCATGCTCGGCCAGGCTCTCCACTACTTTCTGATCGAAGCCGCGGTATTCGATTCCGTCATAGAAACCTTAGCGGTATCTTCCAGAGATTCTTTCTTGCCCATCTGGGAGCTGCCGGAATCCAGGAAGGTCACGCCGGCGCCTTCGTCCATGGCCGCTACTTCAAACGCGCAGCGAGTACGGGTGGAGGACTTCTCAAACAGCAAAACGATGTTCTTGCCCTTCAGTACCTGGTTGCAGATACCAGCTCTCTTCTTGGATTTCAGATCATGAGCCAGATCCAGCATGTAACGGATTTCTTCCGGGGTGAAGTCCATCAGGGTCAAAAAGCTCTTTCCTTTTAAATTCACTGCCATTTTTCTCTACCTCTCATTCTTCTCATTATTTGTGCAATAGATTGACATTTCATTGTCTTTGGTTTCCTTCGTATCATAGTTTTCACCTTAGACAATAAAATCATACTATATCAGGTGATTTTTTAAAGTACCAGTTGGGCAAAAATTCCGCGTACCACCTGTTGTAATTTTCAGTTAATATACAAAAACCCTGTGGTTCTATCGTCATTTTTGCCATAGTACCGCAGGATCTTCTCTTTGTCTTTTTTATTTTTTTACATCTTAAACGAGGCTTTCTTTCATCGCCTCCAAAAGCAGCTCCGTCCCCTTCTCGATCTGTTCCAATCCGGGGTAGGAATAGTTGAGGCGAATGTAATGTTCGCCTTTGGTCCCCTGTGGAAAAAAGATGTCTCCGGGAATGAAGGTCACACCCTTTTTCCCCGCTTTTTGGATCAGCTTTTTGCTGTCCATATTTTCGGGAAGCCGACACCACACGTACACGCCGCCAGCCGGCTTCTGAAAGCTTACTCCCAACGCTTTGGCCCGCTCCAGACGCTGGCACATCAGATCCCTTTTCTCCCGGTAAATCCGGCAAATTTCTTTCAGGTTTTTCTGATAAACGCCCTTCTGCATGTACCGCGCCAGCAGCCTTTGAGACAGGCTGTCCAGACTTACCAAGCGGACGGAAATCAAGTGAGACAGCTTTTTGATAATATATCTGGGCGCCGCTACCATGGCCACACCCACACCCGGAGCAAAGGTCAGGGCAAACGAATAAATATAAATGACGCTGTCACCCTTGTCCAGCGCCCGCAGAGAAGGAACCCGCAGTCCCTCGTAATCCAGCTCCGAAGCTCCGTCATCCTCGATGATGGGAATCTGATATTGATAGGATAGATCCAGGAGGGTCCTCCGGCGTTCCAGGCTCATCACCACACCGCTGGGATCCTGAAAGCTGGAGTTGACGTAAATCAGCTTCGGACGATGGCGGATGATCAGCGGCTCGATCCGGTCCGTGAGCATGCCGTTTTCGTCTACGGGCACTGTCACCACCCTGGCTCCCGCCAGCGTAAACTCACGGAATACGTCGGGAGAAACCGGCTCCTCGGTGAGCACACAGTCTCCCTCGCGCAGAAACAGCTCGGACAGGTAGTCCAGCGCCTGATTGCTCTCCGAAACGATCTGGATCTCTCCGTGCTTGGCCCGGATGCCCTTTCCCGATAAAAAAGCCGAAAGCTCCTGTCTCAACTCGTATAGCCCCTGATACGGCGTATAGGCGTAAATATCTTCCTCCTGAGACTGAATCAGCTCGGTGAGAATCGCCGAAATGTCCGTCTTTCCATAAGCCTCCGCCGGCGTGATCCCCCCCGCGAAGGAGATATTGTCTCTGGCGGTATAGGACTTGGAAAACCAATCGTCAAAGGTGTAATCCTGCTCCAGGACCTCTCCTCTTACCAACCGTTCCCAGCAGATGGAGGCCGGCAGCGGATGACCGTCCCGATCCCGCTTTCCTTCGCCGCGGCCCTCGCCCCGGATGCCGCCTCCTACGGAAAGCTCCGCTTCCAGAGTCACTTGATAGCCTTTTCCCTGCACCGCCGTAATCAATCCGTCTGCTTTCAGCTCGTTGTAGGCTTTGATGATGGTGTTGCGATGCACGTCCACCACCTTGGCCATGGCCCGTTCGGAAGGCAGGCTGCTGCCGTCGGGAATGATGCCTTTCAGAATCAGATCCTTCATTTGATTTTTGATCTGCATATAGATCGGTGTGTTGCTGCTGTGATTGATGGTAATATTCATAAAAAGCGCCTACCTCTGTTTTTTGCCATTGACAAAATACTCGTTCAGAAGCTTTTGCGCCAAGTAACGGTTGGCGTCCGCTTTCATACACAGGTTGCTGATCACCATGAACAGCTCCAGAGCGTCATCGTCGGAGAGCTCCGCGTCGCCCAGATGACGCTTGATCCTCTGCACATCTCCGCTGATCTCGTCGAACATCGCTTCGCGAGCCGGAACCTGCGCCTTCATGATCCCATCATACAGCTCGCCCAGATCGATTTGATCGTCAAACTCGGAATTGTAATTGTCGATCAGCGGCTTCATCAAAAGCTCGATTTCATGCATTTGAAAATTGCCCTTCAAGTAGAAAATAAGCGTGAGCAGAATCAGGTGATCCTTTCCGTAACGCTTGTTCTCCGGACGAGGAATCATGTGATGCTTGGCGTAGTTGCCGATCATGGTCTTGGTGATGACCTCCTCCCCCTCCTCTTTTTGATAAACCGCCAGCTTCCGGTTCAGAAACAGCGCGGCCTGATCGATGTAAAGCTCCAGATCCGGGAACTCTTTTAAATCGATGGTCCCCTTTTCCGAATACTCTTCGATGGTCTTTTTCATAAATTCCTCATATCTCATGCAATGCCCCTCCGTTTTGATTTTGCGCCCGATGTCTCGCTCCCGGCCCGCTTATGTTTTCACTTACCTTATTATAAGGTTTTGAAAAACCGGTGTCAACGAAACCCTGGAAATAACGGGAAGGTTCTCGGGAATTGCCTCGTTTTCAGAATGTTCTTTTCTTTCTTTTTTCAAAAAGAAAGCTTGAATATATATTCATAAAATTGTATTATCATTAGAAACGCTTCTCGGAAACTAGATCGGAGGTTACAAATTTGAAAGGAATACTTTATCTGGAGGACGGAACCGTGTTTGAGGGCGCGGGCTTCGGAGCCCAACGGACCAATGTGGGTGAGCTGGTATTCAATACCTCGATCGTGGGCTATCAGGAGATTCTCACCGACCCCTCCTACGCAGGCCAGATCCTCAATCTCACTTACCCTCTCATCGGAAACTACGGCATTACGGAAAAGGACGATGAATCGGAACGGATTCACGCCTTTGGGCTGGTGGTTAAGCGCGCCTCGGAAAATCCCTCCAGCGTGCTCAGCGTCAAATCTCTGGGACAATGGCTTCAAGAACAGGGCATCCCCGGAGTTCAAGGCGTGGACACCCGGGCCATCACGAAAAAAGTCCGGGAGTGTGCCACGGTAAAATGTGTGATCAGCACGGAGGGAATCACCCCCGCGGAAGCCAAGGCGCTCTGTGAGGCCACGCCGCTGAAAAACGACTTTATGAAGACGGCCGGGGTAAAAGAACCGCGGGTGCTTCCCGCTGACGAAACGGGATGCGGATGCGGACGTGGACGCGGTCCCCTGGACGCCGGGCGCCCCCTCTCTTCTCCCCTTAAGGTGGCGGTCCTGGACCTAGGCGTCAAGCGCAGCATCCTCACCAGCCTTACCGACCGGGGCTGCGAGCTCCACCTCTTCCCTTACGGGACTGCCGCCGAAACCATGCTGGCGATCCGACCCCAGGGGATTTTCCTCACCAATGGTCCCGGCGATCCGGAGGAAGCGGTGGAGGCGGTGAAAGAAATTCGCAAGCTGATCTTCGGCGCGGTTTCCCCGGTGGCCTTTCCCCTTCGTGCCCCCTCCGTCAAGCCGCTTCCCTTGTTCGGAATCTGCATGGGTCACCAGCTGATCGCCCTGGCGCTGGGCGGCAAAACCTACAAGCTGCCTTACGGCCATCGCGGAGGCAATCACGGAGTGTCCGATGGCTTTCTGGGGCGTTCTTACATCACCTCGCAGAACCACGGTTATGCGGTTTCCGCGGAAAGCGTGCGGTCCTTGGGCATGGAGGTCACTCACGTCAATCTCAACGACGGGACCGTAGAAGGAATGCGCCATCCCCAGTCTCCGCTGTTTTCGGTCCAGTTCCATCCCGAGGCCTCTCCCGGTCCGAAGGACAGCGGCCATCTGTTCGATCTCTTCGTAGATCTAATGAAAGGAGGACGGTGGAATGCCTAAGAATCCTCAATTAAAAAAGATTCTCATCATCGGTTCGGGCCCGATCATCATCGGGCAGGCCGCGGAATTTGACTATTCGGGCACGCAAGCTTGCAAAGCCATCCGTGAAGAGGGAATCCGTACCGTTCTGGTCAACAGCAATCCCGCTACCATCATGACTGACAAGGATATGGCGGACCGTGTCTATCTGGAGCCTCTGCGGGCGCCCTTCTTGGAAAAGATCATCGAAGCGGAGCGTCCCGACGGTATTTTGGCCAGCTTCGGCGGACAGACCGGCCTGAATTTGGCCATGGAGCTGGAAGAAAAGGGCATCCTGGCCGGATTCGCAGTATCTCTTCTGGGCATTCGCCGGGACAGCATTCGTCAAGCGGAGGATCGGGAATCCTTTAAAAACCTTATGCTGGAGATCGGTGAGCCGGTTCCTCCCAGCATCATCGCCACTCACCTGCCCGAATGTCTGGAATTTGCCGAGAACACGGGCTATCCGCTGATCATCCGCCCCGCCTACACCCTGGGTGGAACCGGAGGCGGCATCGCGCACAGCCGAGAGGAGCTGGTGCGGCTTTGCGAAAAGGGGATGGAAAACAGCGCCATTGGCCAGATTCTCCTGGAAAAGTCCGTGGCCGGCTGGAAGGAAATTGAATACGAGGTTCTGCGGGATTCCAAAGACAATTGCATCATCGTCTGCAGCATGGAGAATTTTGATCCGGTGGGTGTTCACACCGGTGACAGCATCGTAGCGGCTCCCGTCCAGACCCTTCGGGACGAAGAGTACCAGAGGCTCCGCAGCTCCTCTCTGAAAATCATCCGCGCCCTCCGGATCGAGGGCGGCTGCAATATCCAGTTTGCTCTCAACCCCGATACCGGCGAGTACATCGTCATCGAGGTCAATCCCCGGGTCAGCCGTTCCTCCGCCCTGGCCTCCAAAGCTGTCGGCTATCCCATCGCCAAGATCGCCGCCAAAATTGCCCTGGGCTACTGCCTGGACGAGTTGAAAAACTATGTGACAGGAAATACCAGCGCCTGTTTCGAGCCATCGCCGGATTACTGCGTGGTCAAATTCCCCAAATGGCCCTTTCACAAATTCATCACGGCCTCCCGCACTTTAGGCACTCAGATGAAGGCGACGGGCGAGGTAATGGCCATCGACCGCAATTTTGAAAGTGCTCTTTTAAAGGCGGTCACCTCCTTGGAGGGCAACTACGACGGACTGCATACCGAAGAGATCGGGTCCATGACCCGGGAACAGCTCCTGAGCAAAATCGACTGCCGGGACGACGATCGAATCTTCGCTCTGGCCGAGGCGCTGCGCCGCGGTGTGTGTTCCGTGGAAGATCTTCATCTCCGAACCGGGATCGACCGTTGGTTCCTCAACGGTGTCAACCATATCGTGGAGATGGAGAACCTCCTCCAAACCCGCCGACTCAATCACCAGCTTCTGAGAGAGGCGGAAGCCATGGGCTTTACCGACCGGGAAATTACCCGTCTGTCCGGCGTTCCCCGGGAAGCGGTAACGGATATGCGGGTTTATCACGACATCTTTCCGGTCTACAAAATGGTGGACACCTGCGGCGGCGAATTTGAAGCGGCAACCCCCTATTACTATTCCTGCTTCGACGGCGAGGACGAAAGCCGGATCAGCAGCCGGACGAAAATTCTGGTGGTGGGCTCCGGTCCCATCCGCATCGGTCAGGGCATCGAGTTTGACTACTGCTGTGTTCACGGCGTGCGGGCCATACGCGAAGCCGGCTGCGAAGCTCTGATCATCAACAACAACCCGGAAACGGTGAGCACAGATTTCGACACCTCCGATAAACTGTATTTCGAATCCCTTCACATCGACGATGTGATGAACGTCATCAAGCGGGAACGGCCCCAAGGGGTCATTCTTCAATTCGGCGGACAGACCGCGTTGAATCTGGCGCGGGAGCTGTGGGACCGCAGCATTTGGATCATGGGGACGCCCTTTCCTTCCATCGATCTGGCGGAGGACCGGGAAAAATGCAATCAGCTGCTGAGGAGCTTGGACATTCCCACACCCGCGGGCTGTGCGGTCACCACCGCGGAGGAGGCCTTTGAGGCGGCGTCCCGCCTGGGATATCCTCTGGTGGTTCGCCCGTCGTATGTCATCGGCGGCCGAGCCATGCAGGTGGTGTACGAGGACCAGGAATTAGCCCGTTATCTTCGGGACGCGGTCCAGCTTTCCACCGAGCATCCCGTGATGATCGACCGCTACATTCAGGGCCGGGAAATGGAAGTGGACGCCATCTCCGACGGACGGCAGGTCTTGATTCCGGGGATCATGGAACATCTCGAACGCACGGGAATCCACTCCGGAGACAGCATCTCCGTCTATCCGCCCGTTACCCTGCCGGTCCAAGTGATCGAAACACTGAAGGAGTACACCGAAAAAATAGCCGGTGCCCTGGAAATTATCGGTTTGATCAACATCCAGTACGCCTGGGACGGAGACCAGGTCTATGTCATCGAAATCAACCCCCGGGCCTCCCGGACGGTACCCATCCTATCCAAAGTGACCGGGGTGCCCATGGTTAAGCTGGCGGTGGAAACCATGCTGGGTAAAAAGCTCGATGAATTGGGCTTTGGCACGGGGCTCTATCCCGATCAAGGTCGATACGCGGTCAAAGTCCCGGTGTTCTCCAGCGAAAAGCTCACCGATATCGACGTGGCTCTAGGCCCCGAAATGAAATCCACCGGTGAGGTCCTGGGACTGGACCCGGATTTAAAGCATGCGTTGTACAAGGGCTTCCGCGCCTCCGGTGTTGTCATTCCCACCGGCGGTACGCTGTATGTTTCCCTTCGCGACACGGAGAAAACTGCCCAGGCGGTAAACGTGCTAAAAGAATACGGCAGCTGCGGGTTCCGCATTTGGGCCTCGAGGGGGACCGCCGCTTTTCTGGACGCGCAGGGAATGCCGGCGGAATACGTTAGCGGGCCGCAAGTGCTGGCGGGGATTGCCGATAAGACCGTCAACGCGGTAATCAACGTGCCGCTGCATTTGAATCAGCCGGAAAGCGAGGGCTTCCGGATTCGTCGGAAGGCCACGGATTACGGTCTGCCGGTCCTGACCTGCCTGGACACCGCGGAAGCCTTTCTCACCGCCATTCAAGTGGAGGAAAGCAGTGGAAAGCAGGACTTCCTTACCGTACATCCGCTTTAGCGGCACTATGGGCGGCAGTCGCCGCAGGGCCGATAACCGGCGTTCACCGCTTGTACCCGTGTCCGAAAGTACACCGCGTTTCGATCCGCGATCCTGGCTCCGGCCGCACAGGCCATGGTGTGAAACTTCTTTGTTTCCCGATTGCCCACATACACCGCGTCCTTGGCTTCCACCAGCCCGCTGTCATCGGAAAGAACGCCGGGAATGGCTGGATCGGATATCCCCGGGCCGGTGACGGCTGCCCCTGAAATTCCTCCGGCGGAGGTTTTCCTCAGCTCCTTCGCTCCGGCGTCAAACAGGTTCAGTGTCCGCTCCGTGTCAAACCGATAAGCAGGCCCGTCAGGCTGCGGATGTCTGGGGATGGTCAGCGTAATGTCGCCCGATCGAAAGGTTCCGTACACTTGAACCCCCTCTTCCATAAGCTTGCGGATCACCTCCCGGCTGGGCAGACCGAATCGATTGTTTTTCCCCGCCGTGATCACCGCTGCCTCCGGATGGACGATTTCCAGAAATTCATCCGAGGTGGCGGTGCGGGAACCGTGATGTCCTACTTTCAATATATCCACATCCGTAAACCGTTCCAGATTGGAGCGCTCCACCACCGTGTCCAGGTCGCTCATCAGCAGCAGTCTGGTACCGCCGCAGGAAAGCAGACAGACGATGCTGGTCTCATTGGGGTCCTGCGGCTTTCGTTCCATCTCGATCAGATGAAGAGACGCTCCGCCGCCCAAATCAAAGATCTCGTTTTTCGCCGTCTGATATGCCGTCCCCGTTCGGGCCTTCTTCTCCAGAGCCATGCGATAATTCAAATAACTCTCCAGCTCCGAATGCCTTCCGTTGTCGATGATCCGCCCCACGGAAAAGGCATCCAGTATTTCCGGCAAGCCGCCGATGTGGTCATCGTGAGCGTGGGTGGCAATGACCAGATCCAAAGGTCCGTCCACCAAAGGCTTCAGCACCTCGATCACATGCTTGGCCGCTTCCTCTTCGCCTCCGTCCAGGAGGATTTCCGTGGTGCCGTCATCGATAAAAATCGCTTCCGCCTGACCTACCGCTAAGAATTTCACCACGATAGCGCCTTCGGTGCCGCTTCCGCCGCCCTCCGCCAGCGATCGGTCTACGGTGATTTCCGCCGGCTCCCTCGTTCCTACCGGTTCGAGTGTACCGGGTGTTTCCATCTCCTCCGCGGTTCCCACGCCATCCCATGGTACGATCAGCAGTCCCAAACAAAAAGCTGCCAGCAGGAATGCTGACAGCAGCGCGGCCAAGCCTCGACCGCCAAACGGTTTCTTTGTCATTGTCTCTTCTCTCCTGAGTCCTGTGCTGTCATTTTCTTCGCATAGTATGCCCTGAGAAGATCAAAAATAGCATGTTGGTCCACGGCAGATAAGAACATATGCCCCACCGGTTTCAACTGCTTCCCCGACGATACCGCTCCATGAGCCCTGCGGCTCTTTTGTCCAGCTGCCGCAGGATCTCCATCCGCTCCTCCTTGGGGACAGCCTCCCACCTTCGCTCGATCTCTTTTCCACCAATACATGTGACCAGCAGGATCTGGTTTTTCGACCAACGGTTCATCCCACTCCAATCTGATCCGTACGGCCGAGCAGATAGTCGGTGCCGACGCCATACGGATCTGCCAATCCGCTCAATATCTCCGGCGGGCTCATTCTGTCAAAAACTTCGCCAAAACTTGCTCAGGATGCGAATCGCGAAGCGTGAAACCTATTGATTTCAAGCCTTTCTCGGCTTCTCCCCGTAATACTGATAATAGCAGACCTCCAGTCTGCCGTTGTACAGCTTGCGCCGACGGTCCGCCGGCCGTTTCTCTCCCATGAACTGAGCCTCAAACTCCTTGTCGGAGGTGACCAGATATAGCGACCAGGTGGGGTTGGCCCGGAAGAACCGATCCAAATCCCGATAGATCCCCGCAAGCTGCTCCCGATCACCAATCCGCTCCCCATAGGGCGGATTGCAGATCACGATGCCGTGAGGCTCGGCTGCGGTCAGCCTGCTCACTGGTGCCGTGTGGAATTCCAGACAGTCGTCCACACCCGCTTCCAAGGCGTTTTCCCTGGCGGCCGAAACTGCCGCCGGGCTGATGTCATAGCCCACGATCCTCACATCCGCATCGTGGCGGATCGCCGCAAACGCCGATTTTCGTTCTTCCTTCCAGAGGCTTTGAGAAATCGTTTCCCACTCCTCGGCGGCGAACTTGCGCGAAAGGCCCGGAGCAATATTCCTGCCGATCATCGCCGCTTCGATGGCGATGGTCCCTGACCCGCAGAACGGGTCCACCAGCAGACGACCTTCCTTCCAGAAGGACAGCTGAACCATGGCCGCCGCCAGGGTCTCCTTGATGGGTGCTTCCACGTTACGCACGCGGTAGCCTCGTTTGTGCAGTCCCGCCCCACTGGTGTCCATGGTCACGGTCACCCGATCCTTCAGCAGCGTAACCTTAATGGTGTAAGCCGCTCCCGTCTCGGCAAACCAGTCGGTTTGATAGGTCTGCTTGAGCCGTTCCACAATGGCCTTCTTTACAATGGCCTGACAGTCGGGAACGCTGTGCAGCTTGGATTTCACCGAGGTTCCGGTGACGATGATCTTGCCGTCCTCCGGAATCCACTCCTCCCAGGGCAGCGCCTTAGCCTGCTGAAACAGCTCTTCGAAGGTCAAGGCCTTGAACTCCCCCATCTTTAAAAGAACTCGGTCCGCACAGCGCAGCCACAGATTGGAACGGACAATCCCCCGTTCATCTCCCAAATAGGTGATCTTCGCGTCCTCGGATTTCAGTATTTTAAAGCCCAGTCCTTCCAGCTCTCGTTTGACCACCGCTTCCAGTCCGAAGGTCGCGGTGGCGATCAATTCAAGTCTCGCCACGATTGGATTCCTTTCTCAAAGGTTCTCTCAAGTTGAAAAAAGCCCTCGGTTTGAGAGCTTTTCCGCTGATGTTTCGATTGATTCGATCAAATGTAAGGCTTACGCTTATTCATCTGATTATTTTCAATGGCGTCAATGGAGTTTAACGCCTTGCCCGTGCCGATGGCCACGCAGGACTTCGGATCCTCCGCGATGGTCACCGGAATTCCGGTCCGCTCGTGAATCCGCTTGTCGATGCCGTGCAGCAGCGCGCCGCCGCCGGTGATGATGATGCCGGTGTTGCTGATGTCCGCCGCCAGTTCCGGGGGTGTCCGCTCGAGAACCGCGTGAGCCACTTCGCAGATCGTCTGCAGAGGCTCGTCCAACGCTTCCAGCATCTCTTTAGACGTGATCTCGATGGACTTGGGCAGGCCGGTCACCAGATCCCGTCCGCGGCATTCCTGAACCACGATCTCTTCTCTGGGATAAGCCGTGCCGATGGTCATCTTCATTTCCTCGGCGGTCCGCTCTCCGATGTAGAGCTTGTGCTCCTTGCGCATGTATTTAATGATCGATTCGTCGAATTTGTCTCCCGCGACCTTTACGGAGGTGCTGGTTACGATTCCGCCCAGCGAAATCACCGCCACATCCGTGGTGCCGCCGCCGATATCGATGATCATGATCCCATCCGGTCTGGAAATATCCAGGCCCGCTCCGATGGCCGCCGCCACCGGCTCTTCCATGAGAAAGACCGCTTTGCCGCCCGCTTGAGTTGCTGCCTCACGAACCGCTCTCTTTTCCACTTCCGTTACGCCCGAAGGGACGCAGACCATAATTCTGGGTTTGAAAAACCGGCTGTTGCCGCAGGTTTTGCGAATAAAATACTTCAGCATCCGTTCCGTCACATCATAATCCGAAATGACGCCATCCCGCAGCGGCCGCACCGCCACGATATTGGCCGGAGTCCGGCCCAGCATCTGACGAGCTTCCTCGCCAACCGCCAGAATCTCATTGTTGTCCCGGTTGATGGCAACGACGGAGGGCTCGTTCAACACGACACCCTTTCCTTTTATATACACCAGAACATTTGCTGTCCCAAGGTCGATTCCTACTTCATCTGTAAATCCCAATACGCTCACTCCCTCTTTTCATCTTCGCTTATTCTGAACAAATTACTTGCTTTTCATCCGTACTTTTCCCGTAAAATTACCGATTGGCCCTGATTTTTTGGCCTTCCGAGGTGTTCTATGGCAAGGTCCGAACTGCCGGCCCAATACTGCCACTCTATTATATAGAAGTTTTCCCCAATTTTCAATTTTTATTTTTATAAAAATCCATGATTCGCCAAATTAAATGTCCGTCCAAAAACCAGAAAAACTATTTACAAATGTCGTTCTTTCTATTATAATAATAAAAGTCCGGTTTAACGGGGTGTGGCCCAGCTTGGTTAGGGTGCTTGACTGGGGGTCAAGAGGCCGAGAGTTCGAATCTCTCCACTCCGACCAGATGATCCGTGAGTTTTCAATAACTCACGGATTTTTTTATAGCGGTGCCGCGATTGATTGTTATGCAGGAGGAAGCTTTTTAATATTACGCTTCCGGTTTGTTTCTATGATTGATGAGGGTATAAAATGAGAAAAATCGTTAACGGTCGACAGAAAGCCATCATTATTCTCCATGAAATCTATGGAATCAATTCGTTTATCGAAGATCAGTGCCGGAGCTATTCTCGGAAGGGCTTTGATGTTTACTGCCCCGATCTGTTGAAACGTCCCGCTTTTTCCTATGACGAATCCGAAAAAGCATACGCTTATTACATGCAAACCGTGGGCTTTGATCGATTCGGGGAACTAGCCGAGCGGATCGCCGAAATAAAAAAGAACTACGATACGCTGATCCTACTGGGCTTTAGTGCCGGGGCCACTTTGGCCTGGAAATGTTCTCAGCGGACGGAATGTGATGGAATCATTGCCTGCTGTGGCTCACGGATTCGAGATGATCTCGATTTGCAGCCATCCTGCCCTACGCTTCTGCTCTTTGCAAAAACGGATTCCTTCGATGTGGAGGCCACGGTCCGCCGGCTGAAGGGCCGGCCCAAGGTGACCATCGAGCTGTTCGATGCGGCTCATGGCTTTCAAAATCCCTATTCCGAGGATTACGATAACGCTTCGGCCAAAAGCGCTCAGGCTGTCATCGATTCCTTTCTTTCTTATGTTTCACCATCCTCGCACGGATAAAAAGGGGGCTCAACTATGAACCAGAAGAATTCCACACCATCCTTCCATGAAAACGAAACCATTCCCCGGCCCGTCCGCGGCCGATTTGCTCCTACTCCCAGCGGACGCATGCACCTGGGCAATGTCCTGTGCGCACTGCTGGCCTGGCTGTCGGCTCGATCTGCCGGCGGCGAAATGATCCTGCGAATCGAAGACCTGGATGTTTCCCGGACCAGCGTGGAATTCACCCGGCTGATTCAAGAGGACCTGCTCTGGCTGGGCCTGGATTGGGACGAAGGCGGACTGAATGAGGACCGGATGGGCAGCGGTGAAGCGGAGGAAATTGGTCCGAATCAAAGCGGTCCTCACGCTCCTTACGAACAAAGCCGGCGATTTTCTCTCTATGAAACCATTTATCAGTCTCTTTGCGATCGGGGATTGGTGTATCCCTGCTTTTGCAGCCGGGCCGAGCTTCATTCCGCTCAGGCTCCCCATCTTTCCGACGGCCAGGTCCTCTATTCCGGCCGCTGCCGGGGGCTCAGCGAGGAAGAAATCGCCTGGCGCCGTACCCGCCGTTCCCCTGCCAGTCGTCTGATGGTGCCGGATGAAACCATCCGTTTTGTGGACGGACACTATGGCATCTACGAAGAAAATCTGGCCTCGGAATGCGGTGATTTCATCATTCGGCGCTCTGACGGCGTCTTTGCCTATCAGCTGGCAGTGGTTGCCGACGATGCCCTCATGGAGATTTCTCAAGTTGTCCGGGGCCGGGACCTGCTCAGCTCCACGCCCCGCCAGCTCTACCTATACCGGCTGCTTTGCGCGCCCCCACCGAAGTTTTTTCACATTCCCCTTCTTCTGGACCCTAACGGCAAACAGCTTTCAAAACGGGATAAAGCGCTGGATCTGGGAGTCCTCCGTCAAAAATACCGGCCTGAGGATCTACTGGGTCTTTTGGCTTTCTGCTGTGGACTGCTTCCCAAATATGAACCGGTCAAGGCCCGGGAACTGATCTCCTTGTTTTCCTGGGATCAGGTTTCCGCTCGGGACTGTGTTCTGCCATCCTCGCTTTTCTAGAGGGTGAAAAAGAACCGTCTCTTCGTTTCATCACCATAATTTTAAAAATACCGGTTGCCAAGCAGCCGGTTTCCTTTTATAATAGGGCCCGGACGAGATAAACTTCTTCGCGCCACCGGAATCGAAAGCCCCGGCACACCATTGACCCGGGTGACTTGACGGAACGGCAAGGCTGCGAATCACGAAAGCTTGATCTCACCATTGTTTCATGCACTGTATCAGCAAAACAGAACGGTAGCAGGAGGTAGACACAATGAAAACCGTAAGCAGTGCCGCTGCGGCGGCAGGGCCGGATCTTGTCACGACAAGGCGGGCCGAACTTCGCGACAACGCATTCTTGAGCATTCTGGTCGCGATTATCTTTATTCTCACCTTTACTCCCATCGGATTTATCAATCTGGTGGTGATCAAAGCGACGATCATTCATGTTCCGGTCATCATCGGTTCCGTTCTTCTGGGGCCCAAACGCGGAGCGGTCCTGGGAGCATCCTTCGGATTGGCCAGCTTGATCAGCAACAGCACCACTCCATCGCTTCTTTCCTTTGCTTTTTCTCCCTTAATGCCGGTTCCCGGGTTGGACCGCGGAAGCCTGATGGCTCTTTTCGTGTGTTTTGTTCCCCGGATTTTGGTGGGCATCGTTCCCTGGTACGTCAACGTGCTGGTGGAGCGGCTTTTCGTCAAGAGAGGTAAAGTCACACAAACCGTCTCCCTGACGATTTCCGCCGTGGCCGGCTCCATGACCAATACGATTCTCGTGATGGGGCTGATCTATTTCGTATTTCAGGATGCCTACGCACAAATTAAGGGAATTGCCGCCAATGCGGTGCTGGGTGTGGTCTTAGGCGTGGTGGGAACCAATGGAATCCCCGAAGCGATTGCCGCCGCCGTCATGACAGCGGCCATCTGTCTTCCCATGAAAAAGATCATGAGCCGGAATCATTGATCGGGACTCAAAAAAATCAATTGACGCTGATACTGAAAAAACCCGCGGATGGGCAGTCCGCGGGTTTTTATTTATACAAGGAGGAAAAATGGTTCGTATTCCGAAGGAAAGTTTTTTCTTTGGTTTACCTTATATTCTATGAAGTTTCGTTTGATTTGGTGCCTTATTTTTCTTATTTTTTATCAAACTCCGGGTTGAACGCGTAGAAATTCTTTTCATTCAGCCGATCTTGAGTCAGGCGCAGCGCCTCTCCGAACCGCTGGAAGTGCACGATCTCCCGTTCTCTCAGGAAACGCAGAGGTTCGATGACTTCCGGGTTATCCATCAGCCGAAGCAGATTGTCGTAAGTGGTTCTGGCTTTCTGTTCCGCCGCCATGTCCTCGTGCAGGTCGGTAATCGCGTCGCCCTTCGACTGGAACGTAGTCGCCGACCAAGGGGTGCCGGAAGCCGCCTGAGGCCAGATTCCCACCGTGTGGTCCACAAAGTACGGAGCAAAGGGAGAATTCTGAATCTCTTCGGGGCTCAGCCCTCTGGTGAGCTGGTGAACCATGGTGCTGACCATTTCCATGTGGGCCAGTTCTTCGGTCCCTATATCGTTTAAAACCCCCGCCACATCCCGATAAGGCATGGAGTAGCGCTGGGACAGGTACCGCTGGGATGCTCCCAGTTCGCCATCCGGTCCGCCGAATTGCGTGATAATGATCTGTGCCGCGTTTAAATCCGGCTTTTTAATATTGATTGGAAACTGCAGTCGTTTTTCGTAAGTCCACATTGGTTACATCTCCCCTTCCCACGGCCACGGCGTATCCACCCAGGTCCAGCGATCCGTCACGTTTGCACGTTCGGCGGACATCGGTCCGTAGGTGTCGGTGTACTCTTTGTATGTCTGGTCTCTCATCGCCTGATACTTGTTGTAGTAATCCAGCGCCAGCTGGTTGTCGGGATGGGTATCCAGAAACAGCTTCACATCATCCAGGGCAAATCCCTGTATCTGCAAACGCCGCAGAAGGCTCTGCTGGGCATTTAAATTCTTCATCATATCCATGTTATTTCACCCTCCTGCCGCAGAATGGCAAATCCAGCTCGGGGAAAATGGTTCCCTGCTGAAGGGCTTTACAGCCATCGTAGGTTCCGTTCCACATCTGCATGGGAACGTAGGACATCGCTAACGGCAGCTGGTCGATCGGCGTGCTGCCCATCACATTTTTTTCAACGACGGCGGCTGTCTCCACCGCGTCGACGGGTTCGATTTCCGGTAAAAAATCGTTATATAAAGATGTTTCGTAATTCAAAGTATGGGAACTCCTTTCATTTGATCGTTAAGGAGGAAAATCCTTGGCGGCCGTTCTGTTTTCGGCCTTTTGTTTCGGTACGTTTCATACTATGAGACCACGGGAAAAAGGTGACCGTATTCCACCAAAAAGGTCCTTTCTTTCGACAAGAAAACGCGGCTCCCCTCCGGGCTGCCGCGTTAATTTTCGAACCTCGTCCGGCCCTTATTTCTCTCTGCTCCCCTTCTTTTCCCGTCGGTTTTTCTTCCTCCCGCTCTTTTCTCAGCGCTTTAACCTTCCGGCCCTTTCCAAAAGCGCCTCCCGTTCATTTTCCAAGGTTCCGTCCACCACCTCGGCGAACAGCTCCTTCAAAATCCGCCCCAGCTCCGGACCTGTCGGAATGCCGATCCCCATCAGCGCCCGTCCGTCCACCTCCAGATCCTTCCTGGCAAAGCACTGCCCCTCCCGGATCACCTGTTCCAAGCCCGTTTCCATCTTTCGCAGCAGCTCCAATTTCTCCGTCCGGTGATAGGTGGACTGACCCAGGGCATCCGCTCGCTTAACTAGGAGCAGCTGCCGATACCGTTCTTCTCCCACCTTGGCCAGCAGCCGCCGCACCCCCTTCAGACCTTCTCCCAGCCGCACATCGTGATAACGCACCAGCTCCTTCACCTGTCTGCCGGTCTCATTGTCGTACCGTAATCGTTTGAGGATGTGAGCCGTCATCTCCGTTCCCACCTTGGGATGGCCGTAGAAATGCCCCACTCCGTTTCGGTCTCTGGTAAAACAGGAGGGCTTCCCAATATCGTGAAGCAGCATGGTCAACCGCAGAACCGGCCGGGGGGAAATCTCCGCCACACATCGGGCCGTGTGCCGCCAAACATCGAAGCAGTGATGACGATTGTACTGCTCAAAACCGACCATCGGCTCGATTTCCGGTATAAAAACGGCCAGCACCTCCGGATAACCATTCAAGATAGCTTCCGCCGAGCTGCCGCAGAGAAGCTTGTTCAACTCCACTTGGATCCGTTCCGCGGCCACCCGCTTCAAAAGCTCTCGGCAATTTCGCAGCGCCCGTTCCGCTTCCTCTTCGATGCGAAAATCGTAGACCGCGGCAAAACGCAGCGCCCGCATGATGCGCAGAGCATCCTCTTCCAGCCGTTTGACCGGCTCTCCTACGCAGCGAAGCAGTCCGCGCTCCAGATCCCGCCGGCCGCCAAACGGGTCCGCCAGCCCTCGCCGCGGATGATAGGCCATGGCATTGATGGTGAAATCCCGGCGAGCCAGGTCCTCTTCCAGATCTGCCACAAAACGCACCTGATCCGGATGTCGATGGTCCGCATAAGCACCATCCACCCGGTAGGTAGTCACCTCCATATGCAGCTGGGAGAGGATCACGGTTACCGTTCCATGGCGAAGTCCCGTTTCGATGACCGGACAATCGGGAAAGCACTCCCTGACCTGATCGGGCAAAGCGCTGGTCGTCACATCCCAATCCTCCGGGACCCTTCCTAAAATGCTGTCACGAACACAGCCGCCCACGGCCCAGGCGGAATAGCCCCGCTCCTCCAATCGAAAAATCAACGCTTGGACCGGCTCCGGGATCATTAGATGATCTGTTTTTTTATCCTTCCGTTTTTCAGTCAAATCTGTTTCTCGTTCTCTCATGTCCCTTATTCTCTGCGATCTCTTTCGATTCCATTCTTCCTAGCAGTATATCATAAAATAAAACGCTTCTAAACTCAAAAAACAGACCTGCCATGAAAATGACAGGCCTGCTTCTCAGGAAAACTCGTAGAAACCGTTTTTATTCGTGATCCACCTTGTACATGTGCTTGATCAGCATGATGATCTTGCTGGAATACCCAAACTCATTGTCGTACCAGGCGATCAGCTTGACGAACTTGGAATGCAGCATGCTGCCCGCCAGCGCGTCAAAGATACAGGTGTGAGGATCCGCGATGAAGTCCGCGGATACCACGGCGTCATCCACATAGCCCAGAATTCCCTTTAAATAGGACTCGGAAGCTTCTTTGACTGCCTCACAGATTTCCTCGTAGGTGGTTCCGTTCACCAGACGCAGATTCACATCGATCACGGATACGTCACAGGTTGGCACCCGGTAGGAAATGCCGGTCAGCTTGCCCTTCAGCTCGGGAATGACCAGAGACACCGCTTTTGCCGCTCCCGTGGTGGAAGGGATGATGTTGTTGAACACCGCCCGGCCCGTCCGCCAATCCTTGGAAGAACGGGCATCCACCACTTTTTGCTTCGCGGTGGCGGAATGGATGGTGGACATCAGACCTTCCTCGATGCCGAAATTGTCGTGAATGACTTTAGCCAGCGGCGCCAGGCAGTTGGTGGTGCAGGACGCATTGGAAACCACCTTCATATCGCCGGTATACTTGCTGTGGTTGACGCCCATGACAAAGGTAGGGGTCTCCGTGTCTTTGGCCGGCGCGGAAATCACCACTTTCTTAGCGCCGCCGATAAAGTGGGCGCTGGCCTTTTCCGTGGTAACATAGGCGCCGGTGGCCTCCACGATGTACTCCGCCCCGCAGCTTCCCCACGGGATCAAAGTGGCGTCGCCTTCACTGAACACGGGAATATTCTTTCCGTTGACGCAAATTCCGGCCGCATATTTTTCAACCGTCCCCGGAAACCGACCGAAAATAGTGTCGTACTTGATCATGTAGACCATATAATCCAGATCCGCGTTGCGGACGTTGATCCCGCTGATTTCGATTTCAGGATCCGCCATGGCTACCCGAAACACCACTCTCGCAATTCTTCCGAAGCCGTTGATACCAATTCTGATTGCCATTCTGAAGTCCTCCTCATTCTTCAAAACACAAAATGTAACTCGCTTGTTTTAACTGTAACACAGAAGACTGGTTCTGTCATAATGTTTTACGGGATTTCCTGTCGTTATAAAATTAACGTTTCCGCCCTTTGCAAGCGTATTTTTTTCTCTTAAAAAGGACTTTAATCCGTGATATTTCC